>JBPCVD010000466.1:0-3058 GCA_051010815.1 Rubripirellula sp. | reverse complement strand
TAGTAACCCAATTGAATTACTGGCGCTAAGACTCGTTGCAGCAAATGCGTTATCGCGTACAGGCCCGAATGACCAACTTGCGTTAGCCAAACAACTTCTCGCGGAGCCTTCGCGCCCCGAGGCTCTTCATGCTCTTCTGGCGGTCGCGGTAATCGACAAAGACGACTCTGATGGTGCGGTCGAGCTGCTTCAACAGCTGGTAAGTAACAAGAACTCTGTCGTACAAGGCCACGCGCTTGGTCATCTCTATCGCATTGACTACAAACTTGTCGAACCGTTTTGCGAGGAACTGGTTGCTAGCCCAGATTCCAATGTGCGACGGTGGTGTGCCCTAACACTTATCGACGGCCGACGAATCGACCGAATCCCGTTACTTTCGTCGTTGATGAACGACGTCAATCCAACACTTCGACGCGACGTATCGGCGGCGCTTGTCGAACTTGGGCAGGACGAAGCGTTAGAGCCAGCCGTCATTGAAGCTTCCGAGAAGATCATCGCACGTGACGACTGGCGAGCCTGCGAACAAGCCTGCGTCGTCCTAGCCAAGCTGGATCACAAGCCATCCGGACCACGCATGGTTGAGTTGCTCGGGCATCCGCGTGGCGACGTCCAGGTCGCGTCGGCATGGGGCTTAGCTCAGTTGAGGATCCCCGAACTCCTTCCCGACATGCTGGATCATGCAGAAAGTGTTTACGAAGGTTTTCGATCCGGACAGCTCAATTATGGAATGCCGGGTGCAGAGGAACATGTCGCCCATCTCTTCAATGCCTTCGGCGATCAAAGGTACATGCCCGCAGAGCCTCTGATCATGAAGTACATTCCCAAAGACCATTCGCTCGGCTTTGAATCTCGCCCTGCGGCAGTCTGGGCTCTGGGGATGTTTTACGAGGACAATGTGAAGGACGAATTGGTGCCAATCCTGTTGGGGCGACTTCGGGACGGCGGGGGATTGGATCCGGAATCCGAAGTTGTGTGTCGGATGAGTGGAATCTCGCTCGGACGAATGAAAGCTGAACAGGCAGTTGATGGCTTGCTGCCATTCACCAAACAGTATGGATCGCTTGGTCAAGCTTGTAGATGGTCGGTTCAAAGAATCAATGGCGAGGCCATTCCCGCGCCAATAAGGCCGCCCAATCGGACCACGATCGATGACTGGTTCCTGATGCCGCTTCCGAAGCAGTAGCGTCGATCGTTGATCATCTCGCGGAAGATCGATCACGCTCAATTTTGCGACTCGGATGGAACCGCGAGCGCTGACTCATCGAGCCACGATGTAGGTACCCGCCAGCCGATCCTGGAGCAATCGTTTGCGTCCGTACAATGCCGCAACCAACAGTATCAACACAACGGCAGCGAGGATCCACTGTGCTGCCGACGCATTCTCACTGTTGACGAACTGGCTTTGCAAATAGAACCACGCAATTGCGAAGGCAGGAATCCCGCCCAACAGGTTTCGGATGAACACGCGCAACCGCGAGGCAGGCCGTCCATCACGCCTGACCAACGTTAAGCCAAACACCCACATCAACGCGCCGCCACGAAATAAGACCGAAGTCAATAAACTCGGTATCCAAATCACTTCCATCCACGCAACAGCTGAAAGGAACACAAGGCCGACACCCGACAGGAATGACATGGAGGCCGGCATGATCGAACGGATCTTCCCATCGACTTCTTCGAATACAGCTTTTGCTTCCGCAGCAGCTTTTTCATCCGGTAGAGGTGAATCGATGATTTGCGGAAATCGACCACGTCTTGCGACTGGAATTACCGTCAACGCATAGAAACTATCCATCTTGGCAGGGTTCGACAGCAAGTCACGAAAATTCGCCGAAACATAGGTCTCCATCGCCGCGATATGCTCAAGTTTCTCTGGCTCGTTGAGCCGTTGTTCGATGTCAATCAGTTGCATGACATGAGCCAACTCCGTGACCTGGGGCATGCTCTTTTTCTGTTGCTCGATCGCAAAGCCGGCAATGGCGGTCGAGGCCAACAGAAAGGCGGGAACTGAAATGGATGCCGCCAACATTCCCGCGATGCGCCATCGGACTGCGGTCAACGAGCCTCGGCCGAGCGACTGCGCTGCGTGATTGGCCTCTTCCAAAGATGCAACGTTCGACAATTCGTGTAGCGTCGCGACATCCCTCAATGCCGCACCCGTCACGCCTCCCTTGGTCGCTCCTGTCAATTGGATTTCACCCGCAACGCACTCAGCGGTCCGATGCAGTAATTGCAACGCCGCTTGCTCCGAATCTTCGGGATCAACCTCGATTCCATCCATCCCATCGGGATAGCCTTCGGGGTCCATGGCAAACGGCAATACTTTCAGTGCCCCATCCTCGGTGATCCATAGTTGCGAGAGCGAGAGTCGATTGGGCAGCGAAGTCTCCTCGCACGCTCGTGCCAACTCTTGCGTCAAATCACGAAAGCCGTCCGCCACGGCGGCAAACGACAATCCGTTCTTGATCGCGATGGTCAGCGGCATTCCTTCAGGTGCTTCATAACAATCCCAGCTTTCATCTTCGCTGCGACGACCACCCAGCCATCGCAATCGACTCGTACGTCCCAAATTTCGTGAAATGGAATCAACCTTTGGTGCCCCCACCGACTGTTTCCGCAACCACACTCGGCGCAAGAGTTTTGTGTCATAGGCTAGATACAAACAGTCCGAATCCCTCTCACAAAGCGTTTGCAAGACATGGTACGGCCCTACCTTCTCACTCTCGCGACTAGTCTCGAATTGCTCGGGCAGTGCGGGAGCGAGCGTTGACCGCTTCAAGGTTGGTTTAGCAATGACACGTGTTCCGGACAGAATGTCATGCAATCCGGCAAATCCGTTGCGCTCACGCGCTGTCAGAAAGATCCCGCACTTCAAGGCGTAGTAGGCCATGCCCACTGCAAAAGCCACGTACATGATGGGAGGGACCTGCATCTCATGCAGCGTCATGTCGCGTGAGTAGATACTGAAGCAGAACGAGGGTGCGTTTGGAATGATGACAAAGAGCGAAGCACGACAAAACGCTTGCCAGATTCGGATACGCGTCTCTTCTCCAATGAC
>JBPCVD010000465.1:0-2640 GCA_051010815.1 Rubripirellula sp. | reverse complement strand
CTGGAACGCTCTGCGGTTGCCGTCTTGAAGAAGCCCTTCCGTGGCGATTGGCCTCAGTCTGCAAACGGCTCCGCGGCGTTTTTGGGAAACCTCTCCAGTATCATCTCCAGACGCTGTCGTCGGCCGGGCGCGATCTTGTCCAACGTACTCACCTCGTGTTGTTGGAGTGGATCCTTGGTGAGGTCGTGGAAGTTTCCATCGCTGTCCACGATGTGCTGCCAGTCACGGACCATGCGGAAATCGCCGAGTTGCGAGAAGATCCAATTGCGCTTCTCGAACGGGTCCTCGGTGCCACGCAGACTAGGTTCGAATGACCTCCCATCGAGCGCGACTCCTGGAGGGCAAGTCGCGTTTGCCAGGTCGAGGAATGTGGGAAACAAGTCGGTGGCATCAATCAGGTCGCGCGAGATTCGATGGCCAGGACTTAAGAAGGGTGCGCGAACGATAAACGGGACGTGGGCTCCTAAATCAGCCTTCCGGCCTTTCCCCTTCTCAAACGGTATGCCGCCCAGAGTGCCGGCGACAGCAGACCCATTGTCACTTGTGAACACGACGAGCGTGTTTTTGGAAATTCCCAGTTGGTCAACCGTTGCGATCAATCTGCCGACGAGTTGATCCGCGCGCCTGACATTCGTAGCGAAAAGTGTTTCCTTGACGTCTGATGGGTTTCCTTCAAGCAGGGGAGTGGTGGTTTGCGGACTGCGGGCCAACAGCATTGGGTAGTAAACCAGAAAAGGCTGAGTGCTTTTATGTCGTTGAATGAAGTCGATCAAGAATCGATTGATGGAGTCTGATCCGTCGGACACATTTTCAGCATGCCCGTTGGTCAAGATATGGCCACGCCCGACTTGAGTTTCCGATTCTGGTGCCCCGAGCTTTGGCACGTCATGTTTTGGTGCCCCGAGCTTTGGCACGCCATGTTTTGGTGCGCTGCGTTTTGGAGCGTCGCGTGCTGGATTGCTGCGTTCTGGACTCACGGGATCGGCACCCGTCCAGACGCAATGCTCGTCAAAGCCATGCTTTCGCAGCGCATCGGGTTGCACGCTAAGATCATTGATCTGCCACTTCCCGCCGATCGCGGTCGCGTAGCCGTTGTCTTGCAAGACACGAGCGAACGTGGTGAACCTCGTCGAACTCAGGCCCCCGCCATCACGGCGTGGAGCGTCGCCATGCCGCGTCCATCTGTGACGGAATGGGTATTGCCCGGTCAGCATTGTCACGCGGGTTGGCGTTCCAACGGGCATGCACCATGCGGTCTCGTACCGGACACCCTGCGTTGCAAGACGATCGATGTTTGGCGTCTGATTCTCCGCGCCATAACAGCTGACCCAGTCCCGTCCCATGTCATCGACCACGATCAGAATGATGTTCGGACGGGTTGCTGCGTGGGAGGTTGCTGCGATCGCGCAAAGAAGGATCGTTAGGAATGGCATCTTCATTTGGAGTGGAACGCCTCGCTCGCAACGATCTGATGGATGAGATCTCGAAATCCGTAATTGAGTTTCGGCATTTCGGAAACGATTCGATCGATATCACCACGGTCGGCAAAGCTCAGCCGTCTTCCGAGTGCGTAGATGAACAGCTTCTCGCAAAGACACCGCGTGAACTGTTCGGGCCGATCCAGAAGATAGGTTTTGATGTCGCTTGACCCAGAAATGCTAGTCCCATCAGGTAGTTCACCGGATGCATCAATGACTAGATTCTCGCTGTATCGATCGCGCCAGGCGCCGACGTGATCGAAGTTTTCCATCGACAATCCGATTGGGTCGATCTTTCGATGGCACTCGTAGCAAGTTGGATTGCTACGGTGCTTCTCCATCAACTGGCGAATCGTCGCGACACCCCGCGTATCGGGTTCGATCGGTTCGACATCGGGCGGCGGTGGATTCGGAGGTGTGCCGAGCAGGTTCTCCAGCACCCAGATTCCGCGGGCAACGGGCTGTGTCTCGACTCCATTCGACGTCGCCGTGAGGATACTGCCCTGTCCGAGCAGACCGCCTCGATGAGATTCGGGGTGGAGAGCTACCTTGTGGAATCCTTCCTCGTTCATCGCCGGACCGCCGTAATGCCGGGACAGTGCGGCGTTCTGGAAGGTGTAATCCGAATCGATAAAATCCAGAATGCTGCGGTTCTCGCTCAGCACATGCGAGAAGAATAGACGAGTCTCCTGCCGCATCGCATCTTCGAGGTTCTCTTCATAGTAGGTTGTGTTTCGCTTTGGGTCGGGCGGCATTTCGCCCAGCTTTCGTATGCCCAACCATTGACCCGTAAAGTTCTCGGTCAGCGCGGATGATTTGGTGTCCATGAGCATTCGCTCGACTTGACTACGCAACACCTTCGGGTCGCCTAGGATTCCGCGATCGGCGGCTTGGCGAAGTTCCTCGTCGGGCATCGAGCTCCACAAAAAATAGGAGAGCCGCGTCGCCAGTTCGTGGTCGCTGACGGAGCGACTCTTGGAATCTGCGGGTGTGGTTTCGACGAGATACAAAAAGTTCGGTGACGCGAGGATCGCTCGGACTCCATACTTTGCTGCTGCCCAAAAATCCTTGTGCACGGCAAGATGCTCTCGCGCCAGTTGGAGATAGGGTGCTATTTCGTCGTCGCTGACCGGACGGCGGAACGCCTTGGTCGCAACACGCG
>JBPCVD010000464.1:0-12850 GCA_051010815.1 Rubripirellula sp. | reverse complement strand
GACTCATTGGTTTTTCAACGTAGACGTGCTTGCCCGCTTGCGCTCCCCAGATCGTCATCAGTGAGTGCCAATGGTTGGGCGTCGCGATGGAGATCGCGTCGAGCGATGGGTCGTCCAATGCTTCCCGTACATCACGGATCGCCTTGGTCGTGAACTTGCCTTCGCTTCGCTTTTCCAAACTCGCCATCGTCCGTTCCCGAACCCGAGCATCGGGATCGATGACATAAGCGACCTCGACGTTGTCCTCGCCCAACCATCCCTTCAGATGACTCTGGCCACGACCATTCACTCCTGCGACTGCGATGCGAACTCGATTACTGGCCCCATCGATCGCGCCCGACGCGCGAGTTCCGGTGAGCAGGAGGGAGCCGCCGACGGCGGAACTTGTCGCCAGGAAATCACGGCGTGTGGTCGTTGACATGGAAACTCGCTCGATACGAAGGCAGGAAGCCGGAGGACGGCTGTGAGATTCGAGCGGACATTCTAACCCCTAGCATCGACCCAATGGGCTGCCAGTACGAGAGCTAAGCCTCGTCGTTAAGTCCCAACTTCGTTAACCACCTGCGAGTCCCGCCCTCGCCGTCACTCGATCGAAGCTCCCGATGCAAACGCTCCAGCTGCACTTCCAACTCCACTTTGTGGCGTGCAACCTCTTGGCGTTCACGAGACAACTTCGCGCGTTCCAAGGACGCTTCGATTTCACCTGCTCGGAATTTCTCTTCCCACTCCATCTGCAGCTGTTGCAACCGCAGACGCTCTTGCTGAATCAGCTCGTCGTCGCTCAACATTTCGGCGATCGCGGCGGTGCGAATGGCGACTCCTTCGCCTTGAGTTTGAGATTGCTGCTCCAGCAGTTCCCGCAGTTCAGCGATCTCTCGATCACGCGACTCCATATCGGCGTGCATTCGATCACCGGATGTGCCTGATTGCTGACTACCCGAAATCATGATGTCAGAGCTGCTCTCTGTCGCCGCGAGAGTCGATGGATCACCATCCATCTGCTGCATGATTCGCTGCTTCCGTTCCTCCCAGGAAAGCGACTCGCAAGTTTCAATGGGAGTGCTAGCGACGGCCTCAACGCTTTGGTTGGCCAACTTCGATGCGAGTACTTCGTTTTGCTGGTGCGTCTCTTCCAAGTCGTCCTCCAGCTTCAAGACACGACGATAGAGCCGATCACACTCGTCTTGCCACTGCCGTAACTCGGCCTCAAGATCGTCAACGCCCTCGAGTCGTTCGGAATCACTCGATGAGGATCCTTGCCACTGCGCCGCGGAGTCGGCAACGCTTCCAAGCAATGAACGGAGTACGGTTATCTCGCCGCTCAACTCTTGAAGCAACTGCGCATTTGCCTGCACGGCGTCGATCACTGTCGTATCGCCGCTCGCGTCTTCGTGCGCTTGCTGTGACTCAGTCAACTGGATTTCCGCCGCCTCGATCGAATCGAATGTCTCAAGCCTCTGCATTCTCTGCCGCTTCAGAATCCATCCCGTTGCTTTCGCCCCAGGACAAACAGGAAGTCTTGAGGTTAGAATCACACCGACCGTGGCAATCGATTCAAACCCTTCCCCTATCCGTCACGCTCGCGTCGTACCCTCACAACGCTCTACGTAGTCCCTACGTCGGATAAGATTCCGAGTCAAAGAAGATCGATGGCGAAAAAGAAATCCTCTGCCGGCAATTCCGAATCCGATGACACCGACGAAACCGTCGACTTTGAAGATTCTTTGCACGAAGTGGAACGGATTGTCGCGCGACTCGAGAGTGGTGAACTCGGTCTAACGCAATCGCTGGAACAGTACGAATCAGGGATTCGCGAACTCAAGCGTTGCCACGCCCTATTGGATGCGGCGGAGCAACGGGTCAGTCTGCTTTCCGGATTTGATGCTGACGGAAACCCCGTGGTCGGACCGCTAGACGACGACCCAACTCCCCCACGGGCGGTGAAAAAGAAAAAGGTACGCGTCCGAAAGCGAGTCCCCACCGCAGAAAAGCCTGAGGGGGCCGACGACTCCCTAAAGCGAACTCAGCGTCGGCCGGATAGCGTGGACGATTCACCTGGCCTTTTCTAGAATCTGGCGGATCGAGTTCCGTTCCTAAATATTTAATTGCTGTGTCGCCCCCCCCGACCTCCTCCAAAAACGATCTCGACTCAGGCATCAGCGACCTGCGTCCAATCATCGAATCGGCCCTTGAGGCCGCATGCGATCTTGGCGACGGCTGTCCCGAGCGACTTGCCGAAGCGATGAAATATGCGCTGCTGGCTCCAGGAAAACGTCTTCGTCCCGGGTTGGTGTTAATGGCCGCCGAATGCTGCGACGGCGGAATTGAGGAAGCTCTGCCTGGTGCCGTGTCGGTCGAGATGATCCACGCCTATTCGTTGATCCACGACGATCTGCCGGCCATGGACGATGACGATCTTCGCCGCGGTCGACCAACGGTCCACGTGAAATTCGATGAAGCAACGGCAATTCTGGCGGGCGATGCATTGCTGACGCAGGCATTTGTCCACCTCAGCAACCATGCGAAAGACGCACAGCGAGCGATCGAAGCAGTGCGAGTTCTCTCGGTCGCCGCTGGGGCATCCCGCCTAGTGGGGGGCCAAGCAGACGATTTGGCCGCGGAAAAGCTCGCAAGTGGGCATCCCGGTGCCCCTTCGCTAGAACTCCCCGCTTCCCGCGAGCGTAACGTTCCCCTGAACCGGTTAGAGCATCTCGAGTCAATTCATCGCCGCAAGACGGGAGCCCTCTTCTCTGCCTCGATCGATCTCGGTGCCGTACTGGTGGGAGCGGACTTTGAGAAACGGAAGATTCTTGGTAACTACGCTAGGGACCTTGGACTGGCATTTCAGGTCGTTGACGACCTGCTCGACTTCACGGCCGAGTCAAGCACACTAGGGAAACGGGCTGGCAAAGACGCTGATCGAGGCAAACTGACTTATCCCGGTTTGCTCGGTTTGGACGCGGCGCGAGAGAAGGCGGAACAGCTGATCGACTCTGCAAGTCGTGAGGTTGCGGTTTTCGGAACGTCGGCTAGGCGGTTAACCTTGTTGGCAAGTTACGTTTTGGAGCGCACACATTGACGAATACATCTGTCGACAAAGACCATCATCCCCTTGGGCAGCATCCGCTGCTGGCCAGTCTCGACGACGCGACCCCCCTCCGCAACTTCTCCGCCGAGCAACTCGACACGGTCGGCGCTGAGATTCGCGATGTCCTTTGCAACCTGCTTTCGACCCGCACTGCGCACTTCGCATCCAATCTTGGCGTTGTCGAATTGTGCCTCGCACTGCACAGCGAATTTGACTTCCGGCACGATCGTCTGATCTGGGATACCGGGCATCAGATCTACCCCCACAAGCTGGTCACGGGCCGATATCACGATTTCCCGAACATTCGCACGCGCGGTGGATTGATGGGATATCCGAATCCAGCCGAAAGCGTCTATGACCTTTTCATGACGGGGCACGCGGGCTGTAGCGTCAGTACGGCGGTCGGCCTGCGAAGCGGAGACGTGATTCAAGACGAGGCGGATCGCAGAACCGTCGCCGTCATTGGTGACGGAGCGTTCCCAAGCGGAATCGTCTTCGAGGCCATGAACAATGCAGGCGAACTGAAGGACGATCTGACGATCGTGTTGAACGACAACAAGATGTCGATCTGCCAACGCGTTGGCGCAGTGGCAACCTACCTCGATCGCCTTCGTGGCAACCCCTTTTACACAGGACTGAAGAGCGAGGTCGTACGGATCCTCGATCACGTCCCCATGTTCGGTGATCCGGCCGAGCGCTTGCTTGCCCAGATGAAAGAGGGTGTCAAAGCAGGGTTCCTCGGCGGCATGCTCTTCGAGGAACTGAACATCCGATACATCGGACCCATTGATGGCCACGATATCGCACTGACCCGAAAGTACCTTGCGATGGCAAAAGAGACGAGCGGCCCCGTCCTGCTGCACGTCGTAACAGAAAAGGGTCATGGTTATAAACCTGCGGCTGAAGATCCTGTCTTCTTCCACACACCGCCCATCTTTACGGATGATGGCGGAAAAGCGGTCACTCAGCAAAGCGATGGCTTGCCGCCATTCACGCTGCACGCACGTGATTCGATCCGCAAGCAGATGCAAGCCGATCCCCGCGTGACGATCATCACAGCGGCGATGTGCCAGGGCAACAAGTTGGAGCCGGTTCGAGAGCAATTCCCGGATCGCTTCTTCGATGTTGGAATTTGTGAGTCGCACGCCGTGGCATTCGCGGCCGGCCAGTGCAAGACGGGCCTACGCCCGATCGTTGATATTTACAGCACGTTCTTGCAACGAAGTTACGACCAGATCTTCCAGGAAGTCGCGCTTCAAGATCTCCCCGTCGTATTCATGCTCGATCGCGCGGGCCTTACCGGCCCCGACGGACCAACGCATCACGGTTTGTTCGATGTCGGCTACATGCGACTATTCCCGAACATGACCTGCATGGCGCCCGCCTATGCCGCCGAGGTTGACCTCATGCTCTCCGCAGCGCTGGCGCATGATCATCCGACGAGCCTTCGATACCCGAAAGCATCGGCGCTTGACTTTGAACACACACCGCAGCCCGTCGAGATCGGTAAGAGCGAGACCATTCGCGAGGGTTCAGACGGAACGATCATTGCCTTCGGTGCCATGCTTGACCAAGCCCTCGCTGCGGCCGAATTACTGAAGGACGAACTCGATGTTGCGGTCGTCAACGCACGGTTCGTCAAACCGATGGACATGGACATGGTGCGTGACTCTTTGAGCAACGGCCGGTTCGTGGTCACTGTCGAGGAAGGAACGAAGCTAGGCGGGTTTGGCTCTGCCTTCATCGAATGTGCAGTGCAAGAACGACTCGACACCCGAAGCATTCATGTGCTTGCCCTGCCGGATGAATTCATCGAGCACGGTGACCGTGGTGATCTTTTGGATAGCCATGGGCTGAGCCCACGAAAGATCGCGCAAACCTGTCGCGATTCCATCTCAGCGACAAGCGTTCGCTAGGCAAGCGATTTCGATCGGTCCGTCACACTCCAGATCCTTGCCCGGATAAACGTCGCCGTCAGCGACGGTCCGTCACGTCGTTTTGCCACCCCGTCTCATCTTGGTTGGTGATTCTTGCATCGGTAGCACGCAAGGAGATGCTCGTTGCACTATGCTTGGCTGAACGTGCTAGCCTCTTCTTCCTCGTTGATCACTGGAATCGCGATCGATGCCTGCCGAATCAGCACCTTCGTGGATGAGCGACGCCTCCGAGCGACCTCGCGTCGTCGTGCTCGGCGTTCCAGATCGTGAACGAGTCCGCGCGGCACTCGAGAGACTCCGACCTTCAATCTCGGATCATGCGGAAATCATCGCCGAAGATCTTGAGTTTTCCTACGATTTTGACCGGCAGGGCCTCGACCTCGTGATCGTACTTGGCGGCGATGGCTCGATCCTGCAGGCGGCACGGCAAATGGGTGACGAGCAGACGCCTGTTCTTGGCGTGAACTGTGGAAGGCTGGGGTTTCTCGCAGCTTTGTCGCCCGACGACTTCCTCAATGTGTGGCCCAGACTGTCCGACGGTGCTTTCAAGATCGTTGACCACCTGATGCTCCAAACGTCACTGATCCGGGAAGGAAAAGTGATTGCCCACCAGTTGGCGTTGAACGAAGCGGCCGTGCTTGGTGGCCCACCCTATCGGATTCTGGATATCGATCTTTATGCCGACCAACATTTGGCCACGCGATATCGTTGCGACGGTCTGATCATTGCCACCCCAATCGGATCGACAGCACACAATCTCTCCGCAGGTGGTCCGATCCTCCGTCGACACTTGCAGGCAATCGTGATTTCGCCGATCAGTCCGCACACGCTGACCTATCGCCCGCTCGTGGACACGGCCGACACGGTCATTGAGCTGACCGTGAGCGAACCCAATGAATCGACCAGCATTGTCGTCGACGGGCGAATCCTCGGGCGTCTGATGCCGGGGGACCGCGTCCGGATCGAACGCGCGAAGCAAACCTTCAAAATGCTATCAGTCGACGGACAAGACGATTATCGAGCGCTTCGCGACAAACTGGGGTGGGGCGGTTCGGTGCCGGTCAAGCGTTCATCGCTCTGACCGGGCGGTTCACGCATCCGCCGTTTCGGTCCGCACATTCTCTATTGCCCTGAACGCATCGATCTGCCACTTTCACCCACCCGTGAAACTCAACTTCGTTTGCCGCGTACGGAGACCGCGATCGTGAACCGAATGCTTACTGCAGTCGCTGCGTTATTCATCTTCTCTCACTTGTCATTTGCTGCCGAGGATTCGAATGGCGACGAAGGTCAAAAATACCTTTTCCGCTACGACCTGAATTCGGGTGAGCAGTTGCACTATGAGGTGACGCATGTCGCGAAAACGAAGACACGTATTCGTGGCGCCGAAGAAATTTCGCAAGTCCACACAGTAAGCCAACGGCACTGGGATATCGCCGAGCGAAGCCCCGAGGAAACGACGTTTGATCACGTGGTGGATGCCGTAGAAATGACTCAGCAACAGGGCGAAGCTGAGGAAGTCCGATGGGATAGCGAAAGCGGTGATCAGCCCCCTGCAATCTTTGAGCGCGTGGCGGAGCAGATTGGAACAAGGATCTCCACCGTCACCGTCACACCACGCGGCCAAGAAAAAAAACGCGAGAACAACGGTGGCACGAAGGCGACTCTTGGAATGGGATCGCTCACCATCGCTTTTCCCGAGGAAGCCATCGCGATCGGCGAATCTTGGTCCATTCCAAGGGAAGTCAAAGCCCGCACAGAAGACAGCGAAGTCAAGACAATCAAGATTCGAGAGCTTTACACACTCGAGAAGGTAAAGACGGGTGTCGCGACGCTATCTGTGCGTAGCGAACCGCTGACACCTTTGAACGACGACTCCGTTCGCGCTCAGGTCGTTCAACAATTGAGCAACGGTGAGATCCGTTTCGATCTCGACAACGGACGCATGCTTAGCAAACAGCTCGAATGGGACGAAACAATCGTTGGTTTCCAGGGGGCCAATAGCCTGATGGAATATCGTGCCAGACTGTCGGAGAAATTGGTCGACGGTGTTCAACGAACGGCGCGTCGCTAGGCGACCAAGTCATGTGCAGGCGGCGCTTCGACTTCTTCTGGCGCCGCGTGTTCACAGCGACGGTCATCGTCGCTCCGGCGTGGCTCTCTATATCTGAGTTCCGCCGTCAGACCGCTTTCGCGAGACATTGACGATCACGGCAATCGCTGTGATCTGGAACAGTCCGAAGGCGAGTGGCGGAATACCGCGGACTCCCGCCAGAGTCGACTTCACCCACTTCGGCTCGCGCTCTTCTTGCTCTCGCACGATCTCACCCAGCGGACGCGGTGCGGGCCGCCAAGTCGACACGTGCTCCCATCCATCTTTCGTGTGCCGCCACCCTTCCGGTGGAACGGAATGGATTGAGACATCCGAGTGATCACCAGGTTCAGCGAGCGCCGACGATTCACGGCTCACGTTGAGCTCGCGAACAGCGGATTCGTTCGCATTCGCTTGGTTTGGCTGCTGCGAGGGCCAGGAGTGAAACGCAGCCCAAAGACTTCCAGCGATTAGAAGGAAGGCGGCGTGCTTGGTCAGCCAGCCTTTCAGCCAGACAAGATCCGATGGATGCAGGTAAAAGTATTTCATGATGGCCGTACAGAGCATGCGGCGGTCCATCCCGCGTCCCCTTCATTCGCCCACCGCCTTAAGTCATTGGTGCAAATAGCTTTGCGACCAAAGCGTCAGCTCCCGCACACTTCCCGGACGTTGACATTTTGCAACCACCGCTTGGGCCCGTGATGCTTCAGATCGACAACCTTGCGAAAACACCCCGTAAAACCGGACCGTGAGGTTGAACGGCAATCCGCTATGTCACGGAAAGAAGATGCCGAGGATTTGTGCACGACGTACGTTTTTCTCGCCCCGGCTTCCGTCTCGACGCTCAATTTGCGCGTCGAAGCATCTCAACGAATCCAAGCGAACTCAGCCATGACGACGACCACGAACGCCCTCGAAGACGTCTTTCACGCGGAAGTTTTGCCGGCACTTCCGCACAGCGCGATCACGCTGCTGCAGTTATCGCAAAACCCGGATTCCGGCCCCATCGAGTTCGCCAAACCGATCGAAGCTGACCCCGGACTGATGGGCCAAGTGCTGAAATTCGTGAACTCTTCGTACTTTGGATTCAGCCGTGAAATCATGAGCGTCCAACAGGCATTGACGCTCGTTGGCACAAAGGCCGTCACGAACTTCGCCCTTTGGAACGCCGTCTTCAGTGTCATCCCGAATCCGAAATTTGGTCCGTTCGACCTGAAGTCACTATGGCAGGACTCACTGCGACGCGCGCTCTTCGCTCGTGTCCTGGGTCGCAACCTTGAACTGGACAACGCTGAAGATTTGTTTGCGGGTGCGTTGCTTCAGGACATGGCGATCCCACTGTTGCTGAGAGAACTACCAACCGAATACGAAACGCTCGTGCAACGGCGTGCCGCCGAGGGGCGGAGGCTGAGTGGGTTGGAAAAGGAGATGTTCGGCTGGGATCATGCGGACGCAGCAGCCCTGCTTGCCAAACAATGGAACCTACCCGAAGAGTTCGTGACACTCATTGCCAAGCATACGCATCTGGAAGATCTTCTTGACGGAACACCCGAGAACCAAGGATCAGCTTGCGTTGCGATCGCTTCGCTCTTGCCTTCGTGCACCGACTCAAGCTGGAAGGAATATCGAATGTTCGCGGAGGGATACGTCCGCCTGACGGGTCAACCCGCATCGTCGCTGAAGCCACTCTTTGCCGCGGTAGATGCCTCGACCATCGAATTCGCGCCGATCCTTCGGCTTCCTATCCCGCAAACACAGTTGGCGGAATATCTGAACGCCGCCACCGCTTGAACAGCAATCGTGTGTTAAGCGTCGCTAGCCGCGACCACCCTCGCAGCAGGTCTCGCAAATCGTGTGACATCGGCCACACTGCAACTTCCCGCGAATCTCAATCAACGTCTGCCCAGAGCACACGGGACAGACCCGTGTCCCATCCGCACCAAGCCCGCAAGCCTTTTCCGAAGACTCGTGCATCGCCTGGGGTGTGTTTTTGGAGCCCGCTGAATTCGGATGATTGTTCATCATGAACCTCCACTCAGTTTTGATTCAAAAGATCTGTTGACGTCGATGCATCGAACGCCTGCGGTCCGGCCCGAAACGCCCGTCGAATGTAAAAAGCTAGCCAGCGACAGAAAGCTGCCGCGGGCCTCCACGCGGAGATCGTATCGTGAGGGCTGAACCCGTCACGGTCAATCCTTGCGAATCCTTCTTCCGTCGTCCGCAACCATCTCAAACACCAAATTCGTTGCGGAATCGGGTGATATGGTCACGATGCCCAATCAGCATCACGACGTCGCCTGCCTTGAATTGGTCCTCGGCATTCGGGTTGAATTTCAGCTCGCCGCCCGCAGTCTTGACTGCCACCACGAGAAGCTTGTGCCGCCGATGCGCCTCGGTTTCCTTAACCGTCATGCCCACCAGATCGCTCGTCTCACCTACCAGCAATTCGTCAAGATCGAAGTCACGATTACTCCCCTCGTCCACCAACTTGATCAGGTGAGCGGTGGAGGGACGCGTGATCATGCGCCCCATTTGACGGGCCCCGACGACAGTGGGCATCACGATTGTATTGGCGCCCGCTTGCGCCAGCTTTTTCTCCGTGCTCTCACGCTCGGCCCTGGCAATGATCCGGATGGTGGAATTCAATTCACGAGCTGTCAGCGTGATGAAAACACTCTCGGCATCATTTGGGAAAGTACTGACGAGAGTGGCTGCGTGCTCTAGACCAGCCGACATCAGCATCCCTTCGTCGGTCGCATCTCCGAAGACACAAAGCAGACCGTCCGCTGATGCCTCAGCAAATGCCTCGGGATTCTGATCGATCACGACCAATTCGACATTCTGCGCCCCAAGCTCTTGAGCCAAGTTCCGTCCCATGCGGCCATAACCACAAACGATCGTGTGACCACGCAACCGCGATATTTCCTTGGTCATGCGACGCCTTCCCAACACATTTTCTAACTCTCCTTCAAGAATCATTTGAAAGAGGCCGCCGAAGGTGTACACGGCGGCCGAGATGCCAAGCACGATCACCACGATCGTTAAGGCCTGGACTTGGGCTGGCAACTGCGAGCTCTCTCCGTAGCCGACGGTCGAGATCGTAATCACGACCATCCAAACCGCCGCGGTCCAGTCAAAGCCACCAATGAATCGATATCCGAGTATGGCGATGATGAAAATCACGGCCAAAACGAATCCGCCAAGTCGAATTCGTTCCAACGGTGTTCGCATCGCGTCGCCAATCATCCGAGCAAAGCAGTGGTCGATCTGGTGAACGACGCAGCGTCATTCATTCCAAGTGTGCCTCGCGTCTTTGGTGGCACGAACCAAGATCAAGCTAGAAGATACACGGTCAACTGCGACTCGTTACAGACCATTGCTTTCGATCGAGGTGGAGTCGTTCCAGAAATCCCCGCACCGGGATCGATCAGCTGGTAACGCACAAAAAAACCTGGGCGTCCACGCACAGCGTGAACCCCCAGGCGGGTGTGACTTTCCTCATGCAGTACGCTCAATCGACCACTCGTCGACGCGCGCCCGCTTACTTGTGAAGATTGTGGCAAGCTTTGCAATTCGCAGCTTTCTTCAGCATTGCACCTGCTTCGGGATCGCCATCGACTGCTGCAGTGCTGGCTTTGACCAACGCACCGGTCATTTTCTTCCAACTCTCTGCATCGCCCTTTTTCGGCTCGTTCTTACTGAGGGCCACTAACATCGAGTGAAGCTGCTTCGTCTCCTCTTCCGAAGCATCGCCACTAGCAACCTTCTTGAGCAAGCCGCCCTTCATCGCCTTCTTCATCACCTCTTTCGTGCTGAATTTTGGCTCAGAATCGTCGTCATCCGCGAGGACTGGCAACGTCACTAAGCTGAACATCAAAAGGGAGCCCGTCATGAGGGCAACGAGTTTCTTGGACATCGATGGACTCTTATTCGTCGTCATGAAAAAAATGATTGCGACCCTGCCGGCCGAACCTTGCGTCGACAAGATAGACCATTCGTTCCGCTGTCGCAACAATTCGTGCCTGCCGCAATAGAAAATTGGGGAAATTGGGCAACCTCTCGAAATCTTCATCCAACGGGCGTTTCCCCAATTTCGGCCACGCGTGCGGCGACCCCTCGAAGCTGCGGCTCGAACCGCCGCCACTTTTCCACCGAAGTTGCGTAGAGCGGTTGGCGAACCTGCCACTTGCTCGGCGTTCTGACCGCTCTCTCGTTTCGGTGAAAATCCAAACACTCCTCGGCCCACGGCAACTGACAATGATCCAAAAGTGCGCGGCAGTGCGACTCCGTGTCTGACACAAGCCGCTCGTACTTCACCACGTGGATTGTGATTGGCAACACTGATTTCCAATGATCCATCAATCGACAATACGTTTCATAGTAGGCAACCAGTTGATCCATGTCGCAAAACGGGGCGTTCAGATTTTGACAGTAATTTGAGACAAGGACGTCCATCGGATTCCGTTGACACTGAACCACCGTTGCATTGGGGAACATTCGAGCGATCATTCCGAGGTGCATGAAATTGGTGGGCATCTTGTCGGTGACATGCTTCTCGCTTTGGCGAAAGCCGTCGATCGTTCCAAGGTAGTCCGCGGCAATACGTTCCAAGTAAAGCTGTGGCAGTTCAGCAAGACGCGGAAGCGTTTTGGCTGCCGTTCGACTCTGATCGTGGTTTTGACGTTGCGATCGCGCGGCCAGCGAAGAAGTTCCGTCGACAGAATCCAACTCTGCAATCAGATCCCGTTGCAAACGATCGATCCATTTCAGTTCGCCCGCGCCAGCAACGTCAGGATGACTGGAAAGAATTTGCTCAGTCAGCGTCGTTCCGGAGCGTGGCATGCCGATGATGAAGACCGGGACTCGACTGTCACTTCCACCGATAGGTTTCTGACCAAAGTACTCACGAGTGAATACGCTCTTGGAAACTTCAGCGAAGCCATGCAGGGGTCGCCCCGACGAACGGCCCGCGACAGGTGCACGTGTCGAGCGTGATTGGGAGTGTGCCGGTTTCAGTCGATTAGCCTGATCGTAGTGATGCCAGGCCTGATCGTACTCGCCTATGTCATCGAACACCTTGGCGATCGAAAAATGAAAGTGAATCCGAGCCGGCTCGCGTTGTTTTGGATCGGCGAGCAAACCTTGAAGCTGTTCGACATACAAATCCGTCTGCGTGCCGGGCCGAAAACGCTTGGCCCGAGTGTATCGGAAATGTGCGATTCCCATTTCGGGACTCTCACGCAGCACACGCTCATATTGCCGTAATCCCTCGTCAATGTTGCCGTTGTCGATACTTGCGTTGGCAAGCTGAGCAATCACCGCCACCGAATTCGGATCCAATTCCCCGGCGCGGCGAAATAATGAAGTGGAGGCTTCGTGATATCCCATCGCCTGCTCGAAAATGCCGAACTGCAGACAACCGTCTGCGGTCGGCTCAACCTCTAAAGCAGTGAGGTAACAACGGCGAGCCTCGTCCAAGACCTTGCGGCGGGCAAGCGGCATTCGACGTCGATCCAACACGCGCGCCCTGCGTCTCAGCAGTCCCGCCAATGCCAGATTGAGTTTTGCGGATCGGCGATTCTCGGTCAAAGCAACTCTCAGTGTATGAATCGCCTCCGATAGTTTCCGTTGGTTGCGGTACAACGCGGCCAATGCCAGCGCTGGCTCGCTCTGTTCGACCCCAAATAGAGTCGCGTTTTCGAAGCAAGCGACCGCCCGGTCTTCCTGTCCTTG
>JBPCVD010000463.1:0-3979 GCA_051010815.1 Rubripirellula sp. | reverse complement strand
AAGAGGATGCGAAAGCTGCTCATGCTCATGGAATGACCACCGACGCTGAACCGTTGACGGCCGCAGTTGCTGCCTACCTGAATTTGGACATGGTGGGTCGGTTGCGAGAGAAATTGGTCGTGCAAGGTATCGGTTCTTCCCCCGATTTCGCGTCGGAGGTTCAACGCAGGAATGTGCCGGTAGGAATCGGCCTCCAACTCGACAAGACAAGCACGCGATTACCAACCGACGCATCTGCGTTTGTGAGCAGAGATGTTCCGATCCTGTCGGCCTTCACAGGTGCGCACGAGGACTACCATACGCCGCGCGATACCCCAGACAAACTGAACTACGAAGGGGCAGCGGGCGTCTCGAAACTGTTTGCTCTGATCGCCCGTGGCATCTTGACAGCGTCGCAGCCGCCCGAGTTCAAATTGGAGGAAGGTGAGGCACAGCAGGATGCGCCACGCGCCAGATTGACTGCCTACCTAGGGACGATTCCCGACTATGTGGCGGGAGACATCAAGGGTCTAAAACTGAGTGGCGTGGCAGGCGAGGGACCGGCTGCGTTGGCTGGGCTTCGTGGTGGTGACATCATCGTCAACTTGGCGGGCCGCAAGATTGATGACATTTATGACTACACCTATGCCATTGAAGCCCTGAAGATTGGGGAGGAGGTCCAAGTCGTCGTGCAGCGGGGGGAGAAGACCGTCACGATGAAGATCACTCCCATCGCCCGAGATTGATTGCCAAGATGCGTGAATGTGTGCCGAATGGCGCAACAGTTGCACTTTCTTGACCGGGCGTTGCGTCCTGCCGTGGTGGCGGGCAACGTGACGTTTTTATCGAGATTTGTGATCATTCATTCAGCGAGTCAATCTGATGTTGCTTTATATCGCCCTTGTCATCCCGCCATTTCTGTTGGGGCTTTATGCCCAATGGAAAGTGAAATCGTCATTTGCGGAGATGAGCAAAATCCAGGCCCGCATGAGCGGCTCCGAGGCCGCTCGGAAAATGCTGGACAGCGCCGGTCTTTATGACGTCCAAATTGAACAGGTCAACGGACATCTGAGTGACCATTACGACCCTCGGGCGAAAGTCCTGCGGCTTAGTACGGACGTCTACCAAGGTCGCTCGATGGCGGCGGTTGGTGTGGCCTGTCACGAGGCGGGGCACGCATTTCAGGACGCCAAGGGCTACGCGCCTCTTGCCATTCGCAACTTGGCCGTACCGGCCGCAAACTTTGGGTCCGGCGCCGGCATGTGGATGCTCTTCGGTGGATTGTTGCTCGGATTCAAACCGTTGGCGGTCATTGGGTTGGTGCTATTTGCCTGCGTCGTGTTTTTCCAGCTCGTGAATTTGCCGGTCGAATTCAACGCCAGCAATCGCGCCCGTGAAGAGTTGGTGTCGCAGGGAATCATCGCTGGCAACGAGGAGCAGTATGTGGCTAAGGTTCTCAACGCTGCCGCTCTGACGTACGTGGCGGGGACGCTACAAGCCGTCATGACGCTGCTGTACTACGTCATGATCATCTTTGGTGATCGGCGCTAATACGCCTGCTCTTGTTGAAAGACGACTTTTAGCGTCTTGAACATGATCTTTAGGTCGAGCCAAAGGGACCAACAGCGAATGTAGCGATGGTCCCACTCGACTCGCCGTTCCATCTTCTCAATGGTCTCCGTCTCGCCACGACAACCGTTGACTTGGGCCAAGCCAGTGATGCCAGGTTTAACTTTGTGCCTCAGCATGTAGCCTCGGATTAGACTCCGGTACTGTTCATTGTGGGCACTGGCATGTGGGCGTGGGCCCACCAAGGACATGGATCCGTCAAGCACATTGAAAAGCTGCGGCAACTCGTCCAGGCTCGTCTTGCGGAGAATGGCTCCAACTCGAGTGATTCGTGGATCGTCTTTTGTCGCTTGCTTCACAACCGGACCGTTGTCGCACGTCCGCATCGAACGAAACTTCCAAACCAGGATTTCGCGTCCGTCGAGACCATAGCGACGTTGCTTAAAGAAGATTGGACCAGGCGAAGAAAGTTTGACTGCAATCGCGACCAATGTCATCGGGATCGCTGCGGTCAGCAACGCGACACCGGCGATCGCCAGATCCGAAGCACGTTTCAAAACGCCGTCAACACCAAAGAGTGGATTTTCAAAGACACTGACCGCGGGCAGCCCGCCCATCGTCGTCCATTGGGAATGCAATAGTTCGAAGACGAAGAAGTCAGGCACGATGTAAACCGACGCCGTCGTGTCGCTAAGTTGGTCGAGCAGATAGCGGATCCGTTTTTCGGCTCGCATTGGCAACGTAATCAGGATGGTGTCGATTTCGCCGTTGCGGGCCGACTTGATCATGTCGCTGAGGCTTCCCGCAAGAGGTTCCTCGGCGGACGATTCGACCTCCGCGTGGGTGGCTTCTTCGTTTTCTTCGTCGTTGGAACGCCAGCTGGTTCGGTCGTCGTAAAACCCGGCGAGCTGAAGACCAAGCGAGGGTTGCGCGACAATGTTCGCGTACGTCTGCAGGCCAAGTTCGTTGTGACCCGCGATTGCGACGCGACGCGTTCCAATCCCGCGTCGCAGAAAGCCTTGTTGAACGATCCTCAGGCACATTCTGCCCAAGCCGATGACTGCAGGGGTCAAGACGATCCAACCGAGCATTACCGAGCGGGCGAAGTGATCGCTGTAGCGAGTCGCGAAGCCCAGCATCGCCAAAAGCAAGACCGCGAAACCCCACGTCGCCGCGACATTGGACATTTCACGGTCGGCAGTTCCGATGTCTCTTCGTCGATGAAGTCCCGTCAGTTGTGCGGAAAGCAGAAAGACGATGACAGAGATGAAGCCAACGACCATCGTCATGTCGTCGACGGGCCGACCCGTGATCCAGCGAACTGCGGCCAGCGACGACATGACGGCAGCCGCGTCCAGACAGGGTTCCAGAAAATCCCAGCAGTGACGCTGAGTAACGATCGGTGAGCGAGAGTGCATGTGACAAGCTGCGGGCGACGCGTGACTGGAAAAGGGGCGACGATGGTGATCGTGCAGAGGGATTCTCCGCGCGCATCGATCTCGCCAACTTCTCGCAACCCTAGCTTGCAGTTGAGTCGAACCAGTCGAGTCCCAGGTCGAGAGAGGTCGCCTGGTGCGTTAACGCTCCGCTGCTGATTCGGTCGACACCGGTCGCGGCAATCTGCGCGATTGTGTCGATTCTGACGTTGCCCGAAGCTTCCAGCTCGACCGCCGATCCGCATTGATCGCGAATCGCAACCGCAGAGCGGAGTTGGTCAAGACTGAAGTTGTCCAAAAGAATGATGTCCGGTCGCTTCGGCAGAACATCTTCGAATTGCTCGATCGAATCCACTTCGATTTCGACGATCGAGGGAGCAACCATGTGATCAACGCTCGAAGCACGCCAACGCAGAGCACGCTCAGCGGCCGAACTTGCGAACATGGGGCCATCGGAATCCCCGGCCAGCGCCAAATGGTTGTCCTTGATTAGAAAGCCGTCGTACAGGCCGCTGCGATGATTTCGGGCTCCACCACAATGGACGGCATACTTTTCCAACAGACGCCAACCCGGCGTTGTTTTACGGGTGTCGTAAAGCCGAGCCTTCGTGTCTCCGAGGGCACGGACGTAGTCACGCGTGAGGGTTGCGATTCCGCAAAGACGGCCCAGGACGTTCAGGATGGTGCGTTCACTCGTCAGCAGATCTCGGACGCTTCCTCGCAACGTTGCGATCGGAACACCGGGGTTCAAGGTCTCACCGTCCTTTAGTGAGAGTTCGAGCTCGAGTTCGGCGTCGAACTCATCAACGATCCATTCAAGAGTTGCTAGCCCTGCGCATACGCCTGGTTCTCGTGGCACGATCTGACAGCCTCCGCGACGCTCTGGGGCAATCAAGCAAACGGTGGTCCAGTCGACGGAGTCTCGCAGGTCTTCGGAAATCGACAGTCGTACCAACGCTCTCAGGTCGTTCTCAAGTCTCTCATCAGCTGTGACG
>JBPCVD010000462.1:0-4614 GCA_051010815.1 Rubripirellula sp. | reverse complement strand
GTTACGCTCTATGCCGTTCCGATGAGATCGATCTCGCTGGCACATTCCTTCAGAAATTTTTCCATCTGAGGTTAGGGCTCGCCGAACCCGTCGAGCAAGCCGGATTTCTATCGTGGCGCCTCAATAGATCATTCGGTTCGAAATGACGGAGAATCATTTGGCAAACTCTGGTAGGTCGGCTTTGTGGCCAAGCACGATCACGACATCATTGGTTCCTAGCTTGGTGGCGGGTCCCGGGTTCAGGTGGCTCGCCCCGTCGGAGTGGCGAATGCCGACGATGAGGAACCCATGGTTGCTCTTGATTTCGATTTCACCGTGGCCGCAAAGGCGGAGCCGACGGGGAAGTCAGGGGAGACGCTTGGGGAGTGCACTCGGGGTTATTAAGAGAGCAAAGGATGTACACGCGCGGTTCGGTCGCGGGAGCGATTGTTCGTTCGCCTCTCAGATTCGCTTCGCAGACCCCCCAATGGCGGCTGGGGGACGTTTAGTCCAGTCGCCTCTGCTGCTTGATTGCGCGCTGGCGATCCAGCAGTTGCCTCTAGTTCTTCAGTGATGCTGACAATTGTTGCGGCCCCGCCGGATGCTTGGGCAGAAGATCGCACGGACGACGATTCGATAGAACGCGGATCAGCGTCACTCCGTCTCAACGCACGGATTTGCAGCGTTTGAGCCGCGTATCATTGGGCCATTTACAATGTGGATGCTACGCAAATCGTGCCTGGGAAGGACTTTACATCGCTGACGTTGGATTGAATGGACGTGCAGGCTAGAATGGTGGCATGCCAAAAACCACCAATTTTGATCGTCGTCGTTTTATTCTTCGGTCCGTTGCCGGGTCGCTCGCTCTGCCTGCCATGCAATCGGTGATGGCTGACACTGTGAGCAGCAATTCGACCATTGCCGTCGCACGTGGCGCAGGACAAGGTGCCCGCCGATTCGTTGCGGTCGGCAACTTGCTCGGATTCCAACAAAAACATTTCTTCCCTGAGTCGGCCGGAAGCGAGTACGAAGAGACAACGCTGCTGAAGCCGCTCGCTGACAGCCGCGATCAGATAACCGTTTATCGAGGACTTGATCATGGCCTGAGGGGCGGGCATTTTGCTGTTCATACGTTTCTCTCCGGCGTGCTTCACCACGAATCCAAGAACCGTCGCGACGGCAACGTCACCATCGATCAGTTCATCGCGGACGAGGTTGGTAATGAGACGCGGTTTCCATCGCTAACGGTCGGTTCAGAAGGAGGCATTCACGGAGGGTGCCAAATGTCCTGGACAAAGTCGGGCGTTCGCGTGCCTCCCATCACCGGCCCGGCGGAGCTGTTTGAGCGGTTGTTCGTGACCGAATCGAAAAAGCGGCGGGCTCAACAAGTAAAGGCCAACTCGTTGCAGGGTTCGATTCTGGATTCAATTCAGGAGGAAGCGGGTTCTTTGTCCAAGCGAGTCAATCAAGAGGATAGAGACAAGCTTGACGAGTACTTCAGTTCGATCCGTGATGTGGAAAAGCGGCTTGAAGTCCGTCGCCGTTGGTCCGATCAGCCAAAGCCGGATGCACCGTTTGAGAAACCAGCCGACAGCAACACGGTGGACGATCTCCCCATGCTGTACGAGTTGATCGCACTCGCGTTGCAGACGGACTCGACTCGCGTCGCGACTTTGGAAATTGGGGGCAGCTTCCTTCCTCAGAATCTTGGCATCGACAAGTCCTATCACAGCCTTTCTCACCATGGAAATGACGACGATACAATCGAAAAACTGATCACGCTTGAGACTTACCAGTTGGAGCAATTCGGTAAGTTTCTAACGCGTCTTGGCGAAATTCAGGATGGAGATCAGAACCTGCTCGACTCGACGGCCGTGCTGTTCGGAAGCGGAATGGGCAATGGAAGTTCCCACACCAATAGTGACTTGCCGATTCTTGTGGCGGGCGGCGGATACGGAACGGGTGAGTTCAAGAAGGTCGATGACAAAGGCACGGGCAAGGTGCCGTTATGCAACCTGTACGTCGACATCGCCCAGCGAATGGGCATCGAAAAGGACTCGTTTGGCACCAGCACCGGCTCCTTCTCGTAATCAAAGCCATCATGCAATTGTTGTTTCGGGTGAACTCTTGGTTCGCCCCGATGATTTTCGTTGCGGTCCTCTCCCCGGCACCTGCAACCATTGCCGCCGAAACGGATTCCGTGCAGGAATCGGTGGTCACGGCGTTCATGGGGAAGTACTGCATGGAGTGCCACAACGCGGACGCGGCCGAGGGCGAACGCGAGTTTGATTCGTTTGCCCTGCCCATCGATTCGGAACAGCATCTGATCACGGCGGACGAGGTGATCGATCAGGTGACGTTGAAGTTGATGCCTCCCGAAGATGCGGAACAACCGGACGACGATGAGCGTCTCGCTCTGGTCGCCGAGTTGCGAGAGTGCATCGAACAAGCACGTGATCAGTTTGAAGGCACCGGCGGCCGTACCGTGATGCGTCGTCTGTCCAATCGTGAGTACGAAAAAACGTTGGCAACTCTCTTTGACCGCCGTGTTGACACGCTCGGATTGACGGCAGACTTCCCGAAGGAGAATACCAGTCATCACATGGACACGATTGGTGAGTCTCTGGTGACCTCCGGTTTTCTGCTGGATCAATACTTTCAAGCGGCTTCGCGTTTGGTCGAGACGCGGCTTGGAAAGCCGGCGATGGACGCTAAGTCGTGGCACTTTACTGACAATTTTCGACAGTACGAAGAGCTGACCGGTTCTCATCAAAACGTCTTCAAGTTCAAGTTCCTGTGTCTCTACGAGCAGCCCAACACAGATACGCGGCAAGGCGGTTATGGGCACATTGAGGATTTTCTGGAGGGGGTTCCCGTGTCGGGACTCTACGACATCGAAGTCCATGTCCAAGCGATGCATCGCGATACGCACTACGATCCAAAAATCTTTCGCATCGATTTTTCTGAACCTTTCCAAATCGCAGTTGTGCCCGGGGATGCGACGAAGGGTCACATTCACTATCCGCAAGCGATCGAACCGGTCCTTGCGAGTGCGATCGTCCCAGATGATCAGCCGGAGTGGCTGAAGTTTCGGGTTTGGCTTGACGCTGGCCAGACACCGCGGTTCATCTTTCCCAATGGTCCTTATGAATCCCGGGCTTCGGTGATTGAGGTCAACAAACGATACAAGGATGAATTCAAGGATCCCCAGGACGGTGTCGGCAGAGCCTCCATTCTTCGGGAGGGCGCGCTGCCCCATCTTCGAATCGGGGAGATCAAGATCCGCGGGCCGATTGAAGAGGCAGGTGGAGGAAAAGAAGAGCAGGCCGTCTTCGGACCCGAAGGCTTCCAACCGGAGCGTGCGCTGGAGCAGCTCTACGCCTTTGGCCAGAAGGCCTATCGTCGGCCGCTTCGCGAGATGGACCGGACACGCATTGAGTCGATGTATCAGTCGCGATTGGACAATGACGCCCCGCCCCGCCAAGCCGCGTTGGATACGCTGAAGATGATGCTGTGCTCTCCTTCGTTTCTGTACTTCAGTGAAATCACTTCGGAAGAGGAAAGCGAGTTAGAGCCGTTCGATCTCGCCACGCGACTCTCCTACGCACTTTGGGCGACAACGCCAGACGATCGACTGTTTGCGGCCGCCCAGTCAGGACGTTTGAACAAGCCATCCAAGCTAAAGAAGCAGATCACTCGGATGATTCGCGATGATCGCTCGGATGCGTTCATCAACGGGTTTTTGGATAGCTGGCTCAGCCTCCGTGACATTGGCAACTTGCCTCCACCACGCCGCGCCGCACCGGAGTACTACGCCGAGGGTTTGCCCGAATCGATGAAGGAGGAATCACGTCGGTTCTTTCGGAATCTGTTGGAACAGAATGGACCGGTCACGGACTTCCTCGATTCGGATTACACCTTCGTCGACAAGAAGCTGGCGAAGTTGTATCGGCTGCCGGAGAAAGATAGCCTCCGTCTGGAATCTGGCTTTCAACGCGTAAGTCTTGATGAGAATCCTCAGCGTGGCGGTTTGTTGGGGATGGCCAGTGTATTGACGGTCAGCGCCAACGGCGTGGACACCTCTCCGGTGACGCGCGGCGTCTGGGTTCTGGAAAACATCCTAGGGATCACGCCACCTCCGCCACCTGACGAAGTTCCCGCGATCGACGGCAATGTGAGCGGCGCAAAGACCATTCGCGAGAAATTGGCTAGGCACAGCGAAGACAAGACTTGCAACGTTTGTCATCGCAGCATCGATCCGCTCGGATTCGCTCTCGAAACGTTTGATCCAATTGGGCGTTGGCGGTCGCGATATTCGAAGTCCAATGGAAAGGGGAACGGCGCTGACATTGATCCCTCTGGAAAATTTCCATCAGGTGAGACGTACGATGATTTCACAAGCTTCAAGAAGGTGCTGGTGGAGAGTCGACGCGATCTCTTCGCCCGTCATTTGATTGAGAAACTGCTCTCCTACACAGCCGGGCGACACATGGAGCGGGGAGATCAATTCGAGATCGACGAGATTCTTGAACGCGTCAAAGCAGACGAGTATGGGCTTCAAACGATGGTGATCGAGGTTCTCTCGAGCGAGATCTTTCGTTCTCGATAGGTCGCGGCTTTCAGAGACGCCTGTCC
>JBPCVD010000461.1:0-15148 GCA_051010815.1 Rubripirellula sp. | reverse complement strand
GGGACGGCTTGATCAGCCTCGCCGTGCAAATGCAGAAACGGCGGATCACCCGGACTGACGTAGGTGATTGGATTCGCTCGTTGTGATTTGGCATGTTGCTGTTGAATCGGTGCCCCGATGAACAACGACTCAGGGGAACCGGCCGCGTCGTGATCAATCTTGCCGGGAAAATCATTCATCCTCAGGAAGTCACTCGGACCAAACCAGTTGCAAACGGCCTGCACGTTGGACGACGCTTGTCGACAAACGGCATGCGTATCAAAGTCATCGACGTCGTGGCTGGTACCAAGCAGTGAGACGAGATGCCCACCTGCCGAAGATCCCCAAACACCGAAACGGTTGGGATCAAGATTGTATTCCTTGGCATGTAGCCGCAGAAAACTGACCGCAGCTTTGCAGTCCTCGATGGCCGCGGGAAAGATCGCCTCGCCACTCAATCGATACTCCACCGATGCGACTGCATAACCTCGGTCCAGCAAGGCCAGTGCGGGCCCAGCTCCAGTCTTCGTCCCGCCTTTCCATCCTCCGCCATGGACCCAGATCACAAGCGGCGTGGCGGCGGCGGACGGGGGACGATAGAGATCCAGTGGCAACTTCCTTTCGCCGACAGTTGCGTACGTCAGATCACGATCGACTTTGGTTCCCTCGGGTAGTCCTGTGGGCTTCTTCGTCGAGGAGTCATTGCGTCGTCGATCACTGCTGCCAACACTTCCGCCAACCTCCGGGGCACGTTTTCGATTTGCAGCGCGGTAACGATCATCTTCGAGCCGCGAGAGCTTTCCATCGTTGTCTTTGTCAATTCGCTCAAACAACGCTTGAGAAAAGCGGGAAGGAAACTCGGACGAATCCAAGAAGCCGTCCGAGTTCTTATCCCACTGTTCGAAGGGACTTTTGGCGGCCTTCGCACGACTTTGCCCCGCGCTAATTGGCGATGGCTCCTGCGAATGACCTACGGAAACCGTGACCCCAATGACCAAAAGCATTCGCCAGACAGATTCAACGCAATTCATTCGACCAACACCACCGGCAATAAGTTCGACACGCAACACGAGCGCATCATACCGCGTCTGGATCACAAGAATGCGATGAATGGCCGGCGAGCTAGCGAGACGATGATGCCAAGAGGCGACGGCTCGCCGCGAAACTACTCGGCGGAGTCGGGATGAAACCGACGGTTGAAAAGATCAGGGTCGAATGGATTCGCTACCTGCGGGAGACGCCGAGGTTCCGACGGGGACGTCGCATCGACACGGAGCGTCATCGTCTCTCGCTGTTCCACGAAGGCATCTGAGCTAGAAGGTTCGTCGACCGATGCGTTGGAAACCGCCGAGCCGTCGTCGCCGTGACCTGCATCACGGTGACCTGCGTTCCCATCTCTCCGGTCATTTTTCGGCTCGGAACCGTCCACTCGACCGTCGCGTTCAGGGGGCCTTGAGTCTGCTGACCGACCCGCAATACGCCGGCGATCTTTCGCACGTGCCATCGCGGAGGTTGCGGTAAGAATCCACTGCTGAAACGACCAAATTGCTTTGGCATTTCTAGCATTCAGCGGTGCGGCGGCACCACCATGAGGTTCCGTTGCTTTGATGAGAAGCAGACTCGCCTCGGGTACGTCCACATCCAAATACTCGATTGACGACGCCAAATTTGTGCGTGTCATCTCGGACGATGCGCGTGAACCGGGGGACGGCAGTGACAAAGCCCAGGCATTCTCTTCTGATTGCATCGAGCGTTGATGGCAGCTTCCACACCGATTGATCAACATCGGTTGAACGTGGCTGGCAAACCGCCGAAGGGTCGTTGGATCCACGGGATCCGAGGCAGGCCGCTCGCCGTCAAAGCTGACCGGCGCGACCATCGTTTTCGAAGGCTCACTGGACGATTCACCTGCAACGCTCGTTGCCTTGGGTGCTGGAGCCACTTGCCGGCGTAATTGTTGTTCGATTGAGTCGGCTTGCTGGTTGTCGGAATCAAATTGACGAACGAGCCGAAGTTCTGCGGCAGCAAGGTCGTAGAGGTCGTAGCGGAGACACCAACGAGCGTCACTCAAATGCGTGAGTACATCGCCGTTGGTGCGATGATCGACGCGAAATCGATATAGGTTGCGAAGCGAATCGGCCCAACAAGCAACATCCGACCTGGAGAGCCGAATCTCACCAGCTTGACCAGTTCGAATGACCACGAATTCGCCCACTTGCTCAGCTTCTCCGAACAACACATTGTCGTTCTTCAGCAAAACGCAGGGACGTTCGCTCTGATCTTGCGTTGCATCCTGAGATTGAGAGGAGCCCGGATTCGTGGCACCTTCCATCGCAACATTTCCCCGTCTCAACGTCACCTGTGACTCCTGCTGAGCCTGGGCGTGCGCGAAGAAGGAGACCGACGCGGTGACTGCGGCGGCCACCAACATTAGTCGTGTCGTGGAAGAATGCACCATGATGGCCGTGAATTAGCAGGTTTCACACTCTCAAGTCAATGCTGGCTCGAGCGACCGGCGAGTGATGTGGCGACTCCCTCGCTGGCGTGATTGATTGCGGCAGTGCCAGGAAGCATAATTTCTGCCGTGCCAACCTTGGCCATTCACCCCACATTCACTAGTCGAACTATCACCGAGTAGGAACTCATGCCTGTGACGCCGATGAAACGAACCCGAATCCAATCAATGATGCTTGCTGTCATTGCGATGCTCGTCGCTACGCAATCACAAGGCGAGGAGTACTTGAATGGCATCAAGTGGGAAGAGCCGGCAATCGTGACGCCGGGCAAGACGAATGCGGATCCACCTTCGGATGCGGTCATCCTGTTTGACGGCAGTAGCCTGGACAACTGGAAGAATGGCAAAAACTGGGACGTCAAAGATGGCGTTGCCTATTCCGGCAAGGGCAAGATCACCTCGAATGATTCCTTTGGCGACTGCCAAGTCCACGTCGAATGGACCGCGCCCATTGTGGTCAAAGGCAATGGCCAGGGCCGTGGTAACAGCGGAATCTTTCTGATGGATCGCTACGAGATCCAAGTATTGGATTCCTATGACAACGAAACTTACTTCGACGGCCAGGCCGGAGCGATCTACAAGCAAACGCCACCCTCGGCCAATGCCATGCGGCCACCAGGCGAGTGGAACACGTACGACATCTTCTGGACGGCACCACGATTCGACGAACAAGGCGAGTTGGTTTCACCCGCCTACATCACGGCCGTCCACAATGGCGTCCTGATTCTGAACCACTTTGAGCTCAAGGGGGACACTCCCTATAACCGGCCTCCCGCATACTCAAAACATGCTGACACGGGGCCGATCTCGATCCAGGACCACGGCAATCCTGTTGGCTTCCGCAACATTTGGGTGCGTGAATTCACACCTGCCAAGGGTGAGCAGGTTCGCAAGCCATTCTTGCGTAACGGTACGAAGGAAACTCCGCTCGAGGACTAGACCAAGAAGGTCTCCACAGAACGGGCCGGCCGAACGAGTCGCTCTGCCGAGTGCGTTGATCTGCCGAGTGAGTCGCGCGGCCGAGTGGGTCGCGCGGCTGGGCTCGTCTTGTTACGAAAGCAACTCGGCCGCAAGCTTCTCTCGGCAAGCTCCAATGAGCTGGCCGACCAAGTCATCCGCTTGCTTTCCGCTTAGCGTGGCGTCGTGTCGCTGGAGCTCAACGCTCATCAGGACGCGTTTTCGGTCCTTTCCATCCTTCTTCGGATCGCGATACGTTTCACGGTAGGTCACGCTGGCAAGTTCCGCTCCAACGGCAGCGCGAACGACGTTCTCCATGTCGCTCCACCGAACCGACTCGGCAACGACAAAATTCAAGTCGCGTTGAATCGAAGGAAAAGCGCTAACCGCTTGCTGCTGCGGAACGAGACGTGAATGTTCCAGTAGTGTTGGCAGCGACAACTCAGCGACCGCCACAGGCCCCGACAGCTTCCATTGCTTGAGTGTCTTCGCGTCGACAGACCCAAGATATCCAACGCTGACATCACCCAACTTCAGTTCGACACACGTGCCGGGTGTGAAACCGGGTCTCTTGACGGTCTCTACGACCAGGCTCTGCTCGGCTCCCATTCTTTGGCACAACGTTTCGACGATGCCCTTGAGCTCGAAGAAATCCCTCCCGGCTATCAGGCCCAACGAATACTGTTCGGCGGGTAACGCGTCGTCCGACTGCTTCTCGCTTGGCAAATAAATGTGAGCTATCTCGAATAGGTCGGCCGCAAGACTAGCAGCCGCCCAGTTCTTCGCGCGACCCTCCAACAAACTTGGCAACAGGGTTCGCCGTAATCGCCTGGCGCCCTTGAGCATCGGCGTTTGAGTTTCCAATGCCGGTCTTTCCGTCCATGGACTCAGCGATTCATCGAGTTTCTGCGTCACGATGCTGGGCGTCATCGCTTCACTAAGGCCCGCGGCGGTCAATACGTGTCGAGCCCGATCGAGAGCGGTATCGAAGGGTCGCTTCGAACTCGGTGCTACCGGAATCGGTGCATCTTCAGGAATTTCTTCGTAGCCATGGATCCGCGCGACCTCTTCAATCAAGTCGGCCTCTCGCGTCAGGTCGTGACGCCATGTCGGCGGTACGTACAGCTGCCCAGCCGACGATTCCAGATCACCACTCGCGGTCGTGCAACCGAGTGCGATTAAGATTCGCGTGACCTCAGCGGCGTCGATCCGGATCCCCAAGATCCGTTCCAGTTGGCTCGCTCGCAATACGATTGGCTCGCGCGGCGCAATCTTGGGCGCCGTATCGATCACACCATTGGCGACTTCGCCTCCCGCCATATCCAAGATCATGTCGCACACACGTTGACTCGCCCAATCGACGCCAACCGGATCCACCTTGCGTTCAAACCGGTAAGACGACGGACTGTGCAACTTCAATCTGCGGGCGGTACGCCGGACTGACAACGGAGTAAAGATGGCCGATTCAATCACCAAGTCAGTGGTCGTTTCACTGACTTCGGAAACAGCCCCGCCCATCACGCCGGCGACTGCAGATGCTTGCTGCTCATCCGCGATCACGCAGGTCGATTCGTCCAGCGCGTATTCACGATGGTCAATCGCTTCCATCGTCTCGCCCTTGCGCCCGGCCCGGATCACAATCTTGCTACCCGCGACCTTGGCAAAGTCAAAGGCATGAAGCGGCTGACCACACTCCATCAAGACATAGTTCGTGGCATCGACCACATTGTTGATACTCTGGTATTGCTCAATCGAACCATCGATTTTTCGCTTCCAGAACACCGACTGCAAAGACTCCACCAGCCAGTCGGGGCTCTTGCCAACTTTGACGCCACGAATCACCCGGGCCGTGTATCGCGGACAAGCTTCGATGAACTGATTCTCGACGGTCAGAAGAGAATCGACAGAGTCACTCGACGCACTCAGCTCAACTGTTGGAGCCTTGATCGGCAGTCCATACAGAACACCCACTTCTCGGGCCACGCCGAGGTGCCCCAAGCAATCGCCGCGGTTGCTCGTGACCTCCAGGTCGATCACCACGTCACCATTGATCTCGTCGGTCGCCTCGTGATTAAGACCCGACAAACTCAGGCGTTGGGCGAGCTCTTCGTGGGTCATCGGCAGGTCGACGTACTTTGCCAACCATTTCAGGGATACAAGCATGGAACCGGCGAAATCGAGGGAGTATTGGGGGCGAGCGGGAGCCCAACAATCTATCGAAATGGGGGAAAACGCAATACCGCGGCCCCATCCAATCGGGATTCACGGCCGAGCTGGTTAAGATGCCAGGGTTTCTTTACCTAATGAGCAAGGATTGATGCTTTGATGTCCCGATTGTCTCCAGCGATGTTGCTGCTGATTCTGTTGCCAATCCATGCTTCCAAGCTTTGCGCACAGTCGCCCGAGAAGCCGAACATTCTTCTGATCATGGCGGATGACGTCGGAATCGAGGGGCTCGGATGCTATGGCGGTGTTTCTTACCGCACGCCAAACCTGGATCAGATGGCCCAAAACGGCCTTCGATTCACCCACGCGTACGCACAACCACTTTGCACTCCGACCCGCGTCGAACTCATGACGGGCAAGTACAACCACCGAAATTGGAAGTACTTCGGAATCCTCGACCCACAAGAAAAAACGTTCGGCCACTACATGCAGTCGGCCGGTTACAAGACGGGCATATTCGGAAAATGGCAACTTCAGTCGTACGATCCGCCCGACTTGCCTGGAGCCTCCAATCGAAGGTCCACGGGCATGCACGCCAAGGATGCCGGGTTCGATCGCTATTCGCTCTACCACGCCCTGCACACGGAGGACAAAGGCTCACGATACACCAACCCGACGATGTTGGAGGGAACAGCCGGATCGGACGGGCAAATCAAGACCTACCAGGGGCGGTATGGAGAGGATGTCTGGGTCGATCAAATCGTCGAGTTCTTCGATGATCATCGCAAGGATCCAACGTTCGTCTACTATCCAATGGCCTTGCCACACTGGCCCTTTGAACCGACGCCGAATACGCCGGGATGGGACCCGAGTAAGAAACAACCGGAGGAGTACCGTTACATCACCGACATGATCGAGTACATGGACACGACGGTCGGTAACTTGACCGCCAAACTGGACGACAAAGGACTGCTCGAAAACACCATCGTCCTGTTCTACAGCGATAATGGCACGCACGTCCAAGTCGTCTCGAAAATGGACGATGGCCGCGACATCACGGGTGGAAAAGCGACGCCCAAGCAGACGGGAATTCACGTACCGTTGATCGCGTATTGTCCCGACAAGATCGCACCTGGCGTTAGTGATGCGTTGGTCGACTCGTCAGACTTCCTCGTGACACTGCTCGACCTCGCCGGCAGTGCATTGCCAGGGGATGTCGCCACCGATGGCATCAGCTTTGCGCCTCGATTGTTTGGACAACAAGGACCTCAACGCGAGGCTGCGTTCTTTTGGTATGACTCACGACCCGGTTGGGACAAAGAACGTTTTCAACGTCACGTCTTTGCATTGAACAAAAACTACAAGCTGTTCCGAAACGGACGACTCTTTCGGCTTACAGATCGACCCCTGGAACAGATCGAAGTCGACCCGCTGAACATGACCGATAAGGACGTTGCTGCTCAACGAACCCTTGAAAAGGTCATCGAATCATCGATGCAGGGCGTTTCGGAACCACCCTTGGTCAACGCTTACGGAGATCCGGAGTTGGATCTGCTGCACTTTCCGAAAGACAAGAATGCGACGTTGGAGGTGACTCGCAGGATGCTCGAAACCGGGAAAGAGTTTTCCTATGGTGACGCTGCGATTCCCGAACAAAGGCTGTGGATTTTCAACCCGCTCGACCTGCAACCCGAGGAAACCCGTCCCTGTGTTTTTTTCATTCATGGCGGTGGCTGGGGCGGAAGACCGGAATCTCTTGCCGCTCAATGCTTGTACATTCAACGTCATGGAATCAATGCAGTCTCGATTCACTTTCGCGCCCCAAAGGGAGATCTCACACCGGCCGATACTCTTAGTGATGCCAAGCAGGCGTACCGCTGGATCATTCAGCACGCAGAGGAGCATCACATCGACCCCAACAAGGTCTTCGTTTCCGGAGGCTCCGCCGGCGGCCACCTTTCGCTTGCATTGAGCACCATTGCTACTGAGGGCGATGAGGTCGTGTCACCAACGCCTGCCGGATTCGTTTTATTCAATCCGGTCATCGATTTGGTGGAAGGTTGGTCCAGCGGTCGCAAGAAATGTGAGGCAGGTGGGATCGATCCCCAACGGTTCTCGCCAGCTCATCAGGTGAAGACTGGTCTACCGCCGATCCTGATCCTAAGTGGTGGTAAAGACGCATTGATTCCGCCAGCACTGATCCGAAAATTCCAGACGCGACTTGAGGACGTCGGTGGCACAAGCAAATTCATCGAATACCCGGAGGCAGGGCATGGCTTCTTCAATTATGGCCGAGAAGAAAATCGCTACTTTCAGTGGACGATGTGGGAGTTCGAAAAATTCCTCGAAGCTCATGGTGGAAAGCAGTAGTCGCGACACTCGTACTCGGAAGGCGTAAAGGCTTCCTTGACGGTGCCGGAGGAGACACTGACATCAACTTTCTTGCATCTCACTTCCGATGCCGACTTATGCCTCACGCACGAATGATTAGACTGATCGATTGCTGTTCTCAGCATTTCCTTAATCTAGTTCCTTCGAGGATTGAACAAATGAAACGAGTAATGGGCCTTTCATTAATGGCGGGAATGTTATTCATCGCCGCGGCCGGATGCGGAGGTTCGAGCGAACCCACGAACGTCATGCAGGACGCAAACCAATCGGCAGTCGATGCTTACGATGCGGCAATCGCCGAAGAAGAGAATCTCATGAATGACGAACCTCCTGCAGAGGAATAGTCGTTGGCCGCTGACGAAATGACCTCACGTGTCCGATCGTCGAAAACCCAAAGAAAAACCTCAGCTTCCCGAAAGAAGCTGAGGTTTTTTTGCGTCGCACGAGGCTCCGATTGAAGTCGACAACCTATTGATTCAGTTGCTCTTCAATGACCTCTGCTGCTGCTCGTGTTCCAAGAGCACCCCACAAACCGTAGGGACTCTTCGAACCTGGAATGTTGGATGGAACACCTGCGTTCATGCCGTTTCGCCATACCATTCCGGCACGACTATTCCCCGCTTCCACGGAGTCGGTCATGAAGACGACGGCGCCATCACCCATCAGAATGTGCGTGCCACCCTGGTGGCGACTGGAAGGCGGGGCAACGTGAACTCCACCTGGATTCCGTTGAGCGCAAATCTCGCTGTTCGGAGGCAGGATCGTGTGGAAACCGGTCATCTCAACTCGGTGATCCGCCCAACGGTAACCTCGACCGTTGGTGACACCCCAAATCGGGATACCAGGAGCCCAGAACTGCGGACGCTCAGGATCGATGTAGCCTTGATCTTCGCACCACTTTGGGTTGTCCCTGATCAATGCCCATGCCTGAGTCCTTTCATGCTCACCGATCGTACGTTTGTCGCGATCGCCCAAGTCGGTCGCGATCTCACCCATAGCGATCGTGTTCGAAAGCCCATCTAGCACATCGCGAAACTTCGCCTCTTTGTGCTGCACGAACATCCCGCGATCGGCGGCACGCGAGTGGCGAGCCCAACCGTTCGTCTCGCGATACTGTGGTGTGTTACCAGCCATGTTCCATTGTCTTGGACCACGAATCGACCAATAATACGAATCACCCATGCACGCTGCATAGTTGGTTCGGCCCAGCGCAGGCAGACCAACCCCGGGGTCACTTGGACATCTCAGCGTCGGAATCTCAGTTCCCCAAGGCTCGTATCGAATCTGAGTGGGAACAGGTCCCATCGGTGGCCAAGCAGGATTCAAAACTGCAGTCACATCTGTGGCGTTTCGTTGGTTGGGATTCGTGATGTTCTCCCAAATCGCCTGCTGCTCCATGAACGGTGTTAGCCCGACCAGCATGCTCAGACGCCACGAATTGGAATGCGAATGGTTCGTCCACCAATTCGAGTTCGGGGCAGTGCTTCCGAAAGCAGGTGCAGCTCCGCCCTGACTCTCGGTACCCGCACCCTGCATCGGCAGTTGCTTGTAAGCCGAGTGGTAGTTGTGGATGGCCAAGCCAATCTGCTTGAAATTGTTGCTACAGCTCATACGCCGGGCAGCTTCACGCGCCGCTTGGACTGCCGGTAACAGCAGCCCCACCAGCACGCCAATGATGGCGATGACAACGAGCAACTCCACAAGAGTGAAGCCGCTCATGCGGGTTTGTTTTTTCATTTGGAAACCTGGGAAATTTAAGGAAATGAAGAAGAAGAAAACGATCCTATCTTTAAGAATTCCGTTTGATGCATCAGTTACCGATCAAATCTTACCGAATTGTCAATTTTCACCGGAACAATTGCTCAAAGCTTGTATCAACGATCGATTGATGATCGGCTACGGCGACTCGCAAGTGCGGGGGGTATTCGAACCGTACAAATGCGGTCGAATGATCCCTGAACGGTTTGAGATAGAGCTCGAACCAACGTCATTCGACCTGCCCATCTTTCAGGGCATGGAAATCTAATCGATCGTTGTCTCAGGCCAGGCGGATCGCGGGACAGATCATTGACGGGCGTAAGCGCTGGCGACTTACAGCGAGAAAGGCTCTTCGCCCTGAACCAGCATCCAGTCCTGGTTGCACGCGAGTGGGCCCAAATCCTGACTCGATCCGTCTGGCCAAGTCACTTGCAATTCGACTCGCCCCCCATCGGATAACCTTCCGAGTCCAACGTGCAACCGCGAGTCATTCGAGCAGAGGTATCCATCACCCGCGATCTTCTGAGCAGTCCAGGATTGGTCACCGGACGTAACAACAACTTGTGCTCCAATCGCGTCGCGGGACCCCTCACGCGCGACCAACTGAAGTCCGATCCAATCGCCGACATTCTCAGACTGGTTGACGAGTAGCGCGACGGGCTCAGTCTGATGCGTCACCGCAATGTCGGTTCGACCATCTCGATTGACATCAAGCGTCCACAACGCCCGACCGACATGGGGCGTCTCCATGTATTCGCCTAACATCTGTTGGCCCACCGACTCGTAACGTCCACTGGCCTCGCGACGAAAAACTTGCAGCGGTTGAGCATACACTGATCGTTCATCCTCGCGAGAGAACATGTCGACGTGGCCGTTCGCAACAACCAACTCCAAGTTCCCGTCGTTGTTGAGATCGACCGCTTCACTCCCAAACCCGACCAACGGCGTCGTCGGTGCAAGCAATCCCTTCCTGAGCGTTTCGTCACGCCACACGCCGCCACCCTGTTGCTCGTGGTAGGTGTTGTATTCCTTGTCGAAATTGGTGACGTACAGATCAATGTCTCCGTCGCGATCCAAATCGCCGCTCGCAATTCCCATCGAACCTTGCGCGATCGCACGATCATCCGCCCCCAGACCGCGAACCATCGCAGATTCCCCAAGGGCGAACTTTGGCGAAGCCGTGGGCGTCCGGCTCCAGTAGTGATTGTTGGTCATGTCGTTTGCAACGAAAACGTCGAGCCCAACGTCGTCATCGAATTGGCCCACCACGATCCCTAAGCCCCGACCAACCACGCCTGGCTTGGCACGCCAAACTGCTGTCACATCCATGTACGATCCATCGGCGAGGCACCCCAGGAACTGATCGTTCTGGGCTTTGAACATCATTGGCGAACACGACCTGGCAATGTCGGAATCCTTCACGGGACATGTCGTTGTCGACGGCTCGAGTCCGGCGCAATAATTTGTGATGACGATGTCGCAAAGTCCATCGGAATCGAGATCTGCGATCGCGGCACTGGTCGACCATACGTCGCCGTTGTCCGGCAACCGATCGCTGTGGTTCGCGAACGTTCCATCACCGTTATTGATCAACAACGTATTGGGACCGTAATTGAGGATGAGCAGATCAGGAAATCCATCCTCGTTGACGTCGCCCACAGCCACGCCTTGTCCGAATCCTTGATCCCCCGTTCGAGAGGCAATCGTCGCTTCCGTGAACTGTCCGTCCAGGTTTCGCATCAAAGCATTGGCTTGCGAATCCTGCGCTGGTGGGCGACCGCCGGCGGCAATCAGATAGAGATCACTCCATCCATCAAGGTCGAAATCGATCGCGCCGCCGCCACATCCCAGCGTCTCGTGCAGCATGATGCCGGGCTGATCGAGTTTCGCACTTGTATGCCCGCTGAACTGAAGGCTGCGTTGGACTGCCTGATTCGTGAGACGAAGCGGCTCCGTTGTATCCAGCGTCCGACCTGAAGAAATCGGTCCACGAAGCGACCGCGACAGTTTGCCAACGCGAGGAGTCGCGAGAGTAGAAAGATCGAGCTCAAACTCCGCGTGATTCGCCGTCATCTGCCATGGCAAATCCTCTTGCAACCGACTAACAATCTTCTGCCGTAATTCGTCCAGCGGTACCGAGTCGTCCTCTGGGAGCGTGTACGCGATGGATGCCCAAGCCTCCGCCTCCCAAAGTCGGCCAAGATCCACTAGCACCGTGACCATCTCCGCGACCGTCGCCCGCGAGATACTGCCAGAACGCTCGAATCGGCTCTTCAGCTGACTGAATTGACTGAGCCTGGATGCACGGTCCTCCACTGCTTGAAGCGTTTGCGGAGAGATCTGCGCAACATCCTCGGGCAAGGACTTCAACGATCGGCTCAATTTCGACCACGCCTCTAGCACGTCCGGGTCAGCCTGCGTCGCCTCCCAATAGGCTCGCGTCGCCTCGACAGACTGATCCTGTGCGCGTGACCAGTCCCCCAATGCCAGCCAGCATTCAGGCGACTCCGCGATTGGCTGTTGCTGATTCTCCGCCCATGCGGCTAATTCGTCCAGTTTTCCATCGGCGGCAAGCGCTCGGCCAAGCAATGTCTGAGCAGGAATAAAATCGGGATGCTGACTGACGATCGAATTCAGCCGTTCAATGGCATCACCGTAATCACCCTCATCGAACTTGACCTTGGCATCGCCAACCAAGGGACGTTTGTCGTCCGGATTTCGCGTCGTCATCTCGTCCAGCGGCCTTGCGTCCTGCGTCCGTCGCTCCGTATTGCTAAGAGACTTCAACAGCTCGAGATCGAATCTTCGCTCGCGAACGAGAACCTTCCCATGCGGTAAGCCTCTCAGTCGATTCTCAGTTCCCATGTAGAAGTCGTACAACCAACGTCGAGACTCGATATCCGAGGGGCTGGCTTCGACTGCCTGCTCAAGCATCTCGATCCCGTCATACAATTGACCGACGCCCACTAGAGCGATCATCGCCTGTTGGATCCTGGCTGGATCCTTGAACGACTCCGCCTTGCATGCCAGGACGAGCAACCGAGCTGCGTCTTCGATGTCCCCGTTGGCGTGCGCGACCTGAGCCACTAACGCGATCGTTTCAGGCTCATCCGAATGCTTCTCAAGCACAGCATCCGAATATTTGGCCGCTTCCTGCCAATCCCCGAGCCGAATCGAACTCTTCATCGAACGTAACGGACGAGGCGGAAGCTGGACGCTCCCTTGGTTTGCTTCCTTGCCGCACCCTGCGGAAACGATCGCAACCAAACATCCCAGCACGATCAGCAGGTGACGCCGACGGCCGTTCCCTCCAGGCAAGCTCCGGTAGGTCAGAATCTTGCAAAAGTGATATCGCAACGCGAGGGGCATCAGTTATCTATGTTCGTGGTCGGGAGGATGCAGTCAGAACGTCATCCTACCAGCTGAGCCCCAGTCTCTGCCTCTGCGGAATCATATCTCTCTGCGGTAGCATATCGACCTCCCCAGCCAGCGAACCCAGGCAAAAACACCTTGATGGAAGGCAGGCTCATTCGGATTGACCAGCATCCAACGAAACGACTCCGCCCAATGCTCTTTGTCTGAGATGAATTCGGAAACCGATTGTCACGTTGGTTGGTTCCGTGGGGAAAGCCGCTAAAGTGAAGCCTTCGTTTACGTGCGAACCTACCTTGCGGTTCGATACGTATATCGAGCAGTGAACTTCCGGAGCCCATTCATGCCTGATTCTGCGTCCGTCTCCCGCCGCACAACGTGTTCCGCTGCGTCGTTTTTGGCTGCGTGGTTTTCAGCTGCGTTCCTTGCCCTACTAACCACGTTGGGGTGCTCGGGATCCAAGGACTCGGCATACCTCCCCAATGATCCAAAGGTAGCCTCCGGAGAAAACCCGCAGCGTCGCGCACAGGAATTGGCGTTGGTAAGTCGAGTTCAAGCTCAAGTCGAGACATTTTGCGGGGACTGCCATGCAATGCCTCGCCCATCGAGTTCCAGTCGCGATGAATGGGTCGACGAAATCAATCAAGGATTCACGTTGTATGGGGAATCAGGGCGCAACGATTTGGTCGTCCCTGCCTACGACGACGTTTTGAAGTTCTTCCAGTACCAGGCACCTGAGAAGCTCGATAATTGGGATGGATTGGTGAACGATCCACCAACCAACGTCAATCTCGAGCCCATCGGAGTCGGTATGCCGAGTAGTCGGCCGCCTGGAGTGACGAACGTTCGTTGGATGGATCTGGGAATCGAAGATAGCAACGCCTTGGTCTATTGCGACATCGGGACTGGCGCGATCAAAGCGCACTGGCCTCGCGTGAAGGGAACGCCGACGCGTCGACTCGCCACGGTGCTCCAACCCGTTCACACGGAACCTTGTGATCTGGACCAGGACGGTCAGATCGATTTGGTCGTGGCCGACATCGGCGAATTCAATGCCGACGACAGCGACCTTGGTCGTGTCATTTGGCTTCGCAGAAAATCAGACTCCGACGAGTTTGAAAAAATCGTCCTGCAGGAGGGGCTTGGGCGAGTCGCTGATGTACAGACGGGCGACTTTGATGGCGATGGTGATCCCGACGTTCTCGTTGCGATTTTTGGCTGGCGAAGCAACGGCCGAATCGTGTTGCTGAAGAATGAAGGTTCGGAGGATTCGCAACCGCCGAAGTTCACCCTGCAAGATATTGATGAACGGCACGGCCCCGTCCAAATTCTTCCGCACGACCTGAATGACGACAGCCATCTCGATTTTATCGCTTTGATTGGACAAGAACACGAGCGTGTGGAAGCGTTCTTGAACGACGGTTCGGGCACGTTTTCCTCGCAGCTCATCTACGCTGCACCCGATCCAGCCTATGGGTCGAGCGGCATCGAACTGGTCGACATGGACGGCGACGGAGATCTGGACGTGCTTTACACCAATGGCGACTCCTTTGACCGCGGCCCCAAACCTTATCACTCTGTGCAGTGGCTCGAAAATCAAGGCGTGTACCCCTACACACATCACCACATCTGCAACATGCCAGGCGTTCTCAACGCGCAGGCTGGAGACTTCGATCGCGACGGTGACATCGATGTGGTCGCGGTGTCGCTGTTGGCCGAATCTGTCAATGATCGACTGTCCAAATTCAATACGTCCTCCGTAGTCTTGCTGACGCAAACGAGTCCAGGAACGTTTGAACGCACCCAGGTCGAAGGCCGAAAGCACCAACACATTTCCGTGGAAGTTGGTGATTTCGACGGTGATGGCTTGTCTGACTTCGCCGTTGGAAACTTCTTGCGATCGCGTGGCGCCGACCTGCCCGACGTCACCCTGTGGATGAATCACTCAACGGCCCGATAACTCCAGCAGCCGTCGATTCGCTCGGCCCTTTTTGCATGCCACCCCGCTAC
>JBPCVD010000460.1:0-43918 GCA_051010815.1 Rubripirellula sp. | reverse complement strand
GGACTTGGTCAACGTTCCGCATGATCAACAGCTTGTCACCAAGCGGCTTCAGCGGCTCCAACACGCCATCGAAACCCTCGGTTTGAAGCGGCGAAGGAATCCCTAGCCCGAAGAAGACATTGAATGCGCGTACAGGCACTTGTTCGTTGGCCGCAGCAGTTGCGGTCGACAGCATCATCTCTTCAAGCAGTGGCAATCCAACGATGGTTGCACCTGCACCGCGAAGCATCGTTCGTCGACTAATCCGAGGACGGGCCATGGGGTGGGACCTGAATTCGTGGCGGGATGGTGGATTCTTCGTCGAAATCACGTGAATCCGTGGGCTTCCAATTCTACCGACCGTCGAAAGCCATTGTAATGTCCATGCTCAAAAACGGACGCAATCGATCGCTCACTCCGAAGGAAAAGGCTCCGTCCGGGTAACCTGCACCAACTCGCTGAGGATAATTTCTCGGAGCAGGCTTTGGTAAGTGCCGCCACCACGTTGAGACGCCTCATGAATGGCACGGACCGTGGAAGCGTCCGATGCGTACAGCGGTCGACCGAGTGAAAACTGCGTGACTTTCCGCGTCAAACACTCTTTGACCCGGTCGCTGTTGGCCAGCAGGTCCATCATTTCGGCAGATGACTCATAACCCACAGACTCCGCTTCGCCTGGGAATAGAATCTGACCATCTTCTCTCAGTCGATTGCCGTGCTCGTCGAGGTCGTGGAACGCACCCAATCCATCGAATTTTTCCAAGCCGTAAGCCAACGGCTCAAATCGCGAGTGACATCCTCCGCAGGATGTACTTTCCACCCGCTCGGTTGCGATCGCCCGATGCGTGCGTCCGGGGCTCGTCGGAACTGGCGTGGTATCCAACCCGGGCGGCGGATCACCTACTTCACTGAAAAGCAAATCATTGAGCACGAACAAACCTCTTGTCACCATCGAGGCGTCATCACCGCCGATCGTTAGCACACTGCCATGAGTCAGAATGCCGCCGCGCGAACCGACTTCCGTCAAGTCGTAACGCGTCCGCTGTTCTTCCTGCGGCTTCAATCCATAGTGGTTCGCAAGCTTCGGCGTCAGGTAAGTGAATTGTGCGTTCAACAGATCTGCGAGAGGCCGATTTTGTTTCCAAACGACATCCATGAAATACTCGATTGTCTCCTGACGCATGTCCTCTGCAATTACAGCGGACCAGTTGGGGAACCTTTCCGCGTTGGGGCGCATGTTCGCCAAGCGATCCAGGTTTAACCACTGAGTCACAAACTGTCGTGACTGTTCCTTCGCTCGCACATCCTCAAACATCCGATCCATCTGCGCCCGCATGACGTTCGGATCCGCAAGTTCGCCGGATCCAGCCAGCGAGAGCAACTCCTTATCAGGGGACGCTCCCCAGATGATGTAACTCATTCGGGACGCCAGTTCGTAGTCGTCGACCGGCCACGCTGTGCCATCGCCGACCTGATTTTCGATGCGGTAGATGAACCGCGGAGACTGAAGCATCGCCTCAAGGATCATGCTGACCGCTTCACGAAAATCACCCCCTGCGCTCGCGACGGTCGTCGAGATTCCGCGATAAAGAGCGACCTCAGAATCGTTCAACGGCCCCCGCAACACCCATTTCCCGAGATCAGAGACAAGCGCTCGCATGTTGTCATCCGTTAGCTTTTTGCTCTTCGAGTAACGCTTTGCAAATGCTTCCACATCCACCTGCGCAACGATCGCTTCGGCAAGCCTTGCGTAGGACTCAACATGCTCTAGGTCAACATTCAGGTTGTAGGCTGTGTTTCGAAAACCATCCGCCCGCTTGTCCAGCGGCAATAGTTCGCCTGCCAGCTGCGAGATATCGACTCCAAATACGGAACGTACCGACTCCACGTATTCGGGCAACGTCAATCGCTGAACCCAGTTCTCTGATTCACGAACATGTCGATAGATCGATGGATCGACATAGTCAATGGACCAAACGGCGCCATCATCAATCCATTGCTGAAGCACTCTCTTCTCGTCAGCCGACAGCGGCGGACGGTCATGAGGCATCAAGTCCTCCTCGACCGACTGCCAAAGCAAGCTCTCGCTCGAACGCGACTTCACGATGGCCTTCCCCGAGTCACCGCCCGCCAAGGCAGGCCCCTTTCGCGACAAGTCGAGACCACCTTCACGTGAAGCAGAATCGTGACATTCGATGCAATGCTGGGAAAGTATCGGAGCGATCTTGGTTTCGAAGAAACGTGGACGCGGGTCGACGGTTGCGGTGAGCCGCTGTTTGATTTCTCCGTCCACACCCGCCGCATGATTCGCTGCCACGTCACTCGGAGAGAGCTCACGACTGTAAATCGCAACGAGTCGCAGTTCCCCTTTCCACGGACGATCCCCGGAGAATTCGTTACCGATCTGCAAACGAAACTCGTCGTCCCAATTGTTCATCACGCCCGCGACGGAGGATTGACCGCTGAGTCTCCCATCGACATAGATCCGCGTCTTCCCGGTGCGTCCCCTCGTGAACACAACATGCATGAGCTTTTGCTTCAGACTCTTGCGTTTGGTCAGCGTCGCCGGTATTCCGTTCCCACTGGTTTCCGTCGTCCGGAGCCGAACTTCCAAACTCGCGCCCTCCTGTCCAAGCGTAAAGTTCCGTTCGCTCGAGTTCTTCGACAGCGTGATGATTCGTGCCGGCCCTTTTTGTTCCAACCCATCTGGTCGCATCCACGTTTCGATCGACATCGCACCACTGCGTGCGATCGCGTCGACTAATCGCTTCGTTGAACCCGTTGATAGAATTTTTGCATCGCCGGAGATTCGAAGGATGCCATCGCCGTGCTGAACGCGATCAGGTTTATCGATACTGAGGTCCAGCGGCGGAGTTCGTCCCGACCGATCACGGATCCACCCTTTGTCCGAACCCTGAAAATCGTAGACGACCTGGAGACCAGTATCTTCGCGATCGAGTGTTTGGTTCTCTAAATCGACCAGCTTGACGCTTGACCGAACGAGGTGCCCCGCCTTGTAGTTGCGAATTACCTCTGCTGTCTTTAAAGCTTTCGCGTAGATCGCGACCAGGTGGTAGCTCCCCAACCACATGCGTTCACCAGTCTGTTCGTCAGCCAGTGTCAGAGGAAAATCGCTCCAATTCGAAAGATCGCCCTTCACGTCGCGCTGACCAACACGCTCCCCGTTCACGTAGAGCTTCGCCTTCCCAGCCCGATCTCTGGTGTAAACAACATGAACGACCGAATTCAAAACCTCCTCAACGTCAAGGACATCCGAGGACTCCGTTGATGGCAAACCGTTGGCACTTCCCGAACCCGCGCGGAACCTTACATCAAATCTCTCTCCCATCTGTCCGAGCGTGAAGTTTCGATTCACTGAGTCACCCGACAGGGTCACGATTCGCGCGGGACCTTCTTGGTTCCTGGTCGACGACTGCAACCACACCTCGATCGTGCATTCGCCGGAACGTTTGACAGACTTGATGATTTTGGTCGCGGGACCATTGCTATGAATCGATGCTCGAGCTCGCACGTGCAAAGCCCCGCTTCCGCGGCGAACCGCCATCGGATTTTCGATTTCCAGATTGAGCGGCCGGCCAACGCCAGACCGGTCCATGATCGTCTTTCCCGTTCCGCTGAAGTCGTACAGCACCTGCAAGCCCTCGCTGACCCGATCGTCTTCTTGTGCCTGCACAAACATGGAAGGCAACGAAAGGGTGATCCCCAGCGACAGGACCAACGCCAAGCGGTCGTATACAATCATTCCGTAACTCGACAGACAGCATTGCGATTGTGAATAAAGGCTCAACGCAACAGTCTATCCAACGTTGCCAGCGGCGCCGAATCTGGCCTCGAAGTCCCTGCGGGCGGAAATGGACGCAAAACTCAATTCGGCCAGACTTTGCGACAAACTCCCGCCGAATTGAGAGGACTTTGATTCCATGCGCGACCAAGACGACCGATCGTTCGAGCAGGAATTCACGGCGTCTGTGACTCATGAATTGCAGGACGCAATTGGAAAAATCTGCCACTGCCTCGGTCAGTTGTCTGACGACGAAATCTGGTGGCGTCCCGACGAGTTTCAGAACAGCATCGCGAATTTAATCCTTCACAACTGCGGCAACCTACGCCAGTGGATTGTGTCCGGGATTGGCGGCAGCCCCGACCACCGAAATCGGCCACAGGAATTTTCGCAGCGTGATCGCATTCCCAGGACTCACCTGATCAAAATGCTTCACACGATCGCCAAAGATGTAAATCAGACGCTTGCCAACGCTTCAAGACAACAATTGCTCCACCAACACGACATCCAGGGCTTTCAGGTCAGCGGCATGCAAGCGGCGATCGAATCGGTCGCGCACTTTCGCGGCCACACACAAGAAATCATTCACAACACGCGATCGCTCCGCGGCGCGGAATATCAGTTCAGCTTCATTCCTGGTCCGAATCAGCAGGGTGGCGCAGCCACCTAATTCATCCGTGAAAGAATGCCCATGCCATTTATCGACATTGAAGCGATCGAGGCCTACGAAGTTTGCCCAGGCTGTCGACTGCGAACACCCTATGGCGAACACCTCATGCTGTCCTATCTGGAGATGGATGCCGGCGCCGTCATTCCCCTGCATGACCATCCTCATGAACAGGGCGGCATGTTACTAAAGGGCAAGCTTGAGCTGACCATTGGAGGAGAGACCAAAGTCGTTGAAGCGGGGTCGATGTTTCTGATACCGCCCAATGTGCCACATCAGGCCATCGCGATTGATGGCCCGGCTGTCGTCCTGGATGTATTCAGCCCGATTCGTGAAGACTACGCAGAAAGGATGAATACCTATGTCGGAAAGTAGCGAATCAGCACATCGGCACTGATTCAGTTATCATAGAAGTCCCGCCTCTTCCTGCCGGATTACACCCGTGAATCTTCCACGCGTATCCTTCCTCGCTGTCACGTTTCTCCTGTTGCAAACTGGCTTCCTGCCAGCAACCGAGCAGGACTATCTAACGCACATCAAGCCACTGCTGGCTGAGAAGTGTTTGTCCTGCCACGGCGTTTTAAAACAAGAGGCGGGATTGCGTCTTGGGACACGTGCATTGATGATCCAAAGCGATGTCATCGTGCCGGGAAATCCCGATGAAAGCCCGATTCTCGAACGTGTCCTCAGCCACGGTGACGATCGAATGCCGCCCGAGGGAGAGGGTTCTGCCCTGACTCCGGAGCAAATCAAGTTGATTCGCCGATGGATCGAGCAGGGGGCGAGCGCCCCCGATGAAACGACGTTGTCGGATCCATCGCAACACTGGGCATTCCGACCGATCATGGTGCCTACGCACACGTCCGCCCCATGGATACCTGGGGATGTCGATGCCGAAAATCCAATTGATCGGCTGCTTCATCAGGCGCAAACCGACCGCAAGCTTCGTCCGGCTCCACTGGCTTCACGCTCCATTCTATTGCGTCGGCTGTATCTTGACTTGATCGGGCTGCCTCCCAGCGAAGAACAGCTTCGGGACACGCGGCCGATTGCTGTTATCGCAGATGAGTTACTGGCGAATCCACAACATGGGGAACGTTGGGCTCGCCATTGGATGGATGTTTGGCGTTACAGCGACTGGTACGGATTGGGGAAACAACTTCGCTATAGCCAAAAGCACCTTTGGCATTGGCGCGATTGGATCGTCGACTCGCTGAATCAAGACAAAGGGTACGACCAAATGATCGTCGAAATGCTGGCTGGCGATGAAGTCGCGCCAACTGACGACGCAGTGATCGCGGCGACCGGATACCTCGCAAGAAACTACTACCTCTTTAACCGGACGACATGGCTCGACAGCACCATCGAACACACCAGCAAAGCGTTTCTTGGTCTCACCATGAATTGCGCCAAATGCCATGATCACAAATATGACCCGATCACTCAGCTCGACTACTATCGATTTCGAGCGATCTTTGAACCGCACCAGATCCGACTTGATCCAATCCCTGGTGAAACAGATTTCGAGAAAGCTGGCCTGCCAAGAGCATTCGACGATCATGTCGATCAAGCGACCTACCTTCATCGTCGAGGCGACCCTAAAGATCCGGACAAGGAGAAAAGGATCGAACCGGGGGTGCCAGAGATTCTGTCTCAATTCGCACCACCGATCGTCCCCGTTCCTCTTCCAAGGTGGGCCTACGCACCGGGTTCGCGCGACTACGTGCAGAAAGACCAGATAGCCATGGCCGAGGCGGGTGTGGAACGCGCTCGTCAAAAGCTAACGCAATCCGAACGAGCGATGACCGAACGAGCGCTGACCGAACGCGAAGTCTCGGAAACCGCCGCCGAGACGCCCGGGTTCCAATTCCACGACAACTTCGATGCGTTGGATGAAACACGTTGGGAACTGGTTGGGGATGGATGGAAGCACGAAGCAGGCGAACTTCGACAAATTGTTTCGACGCGAGAACGACAACTGGCACGACTTAAACAGAAGCTGCCGCGCGATTTTGAGTTACGTTGCAGCTACACAACCACAGGCGGAGAAACGTACAAGTCAGTCACATTCCGATTCGATCAATCGGACGATGGCTACGCTAATTACGTTTACAGCAGCGCTCACGCCCCGGGACCGAAAGTCCAAGTTGCCTTCGAGCGCGAAGGAAAGTCAACCTATCCTGCCCAAGGCCGAAAGGCAAAAACGATCGAGTTGGGCAAGCAGTATGACCTGCGATTTGCGGTTCGCGACACGCTCGTGAACGTGTGGCTGGATGACGAGTTTCTCATCGCCTACCGATACCCCGACCGCAGAGAAGGACACCTCGCGATTTCTGGTTTTGATGCGACGGTGGCCATTGATTCGATTTCCATCCAATCGCTCGCGCCGTCGGTTCCACTGACCGAATCCGGCCAGAAGCACAGTTTGTCGACGGAAGAAGCAAAGCGATCCGTGAAGGTCGCGAACCTAGAACTCGCCTTGGCCAAACAACAACTGCGTGAGTTGCAGACCGTTATCCAAGCCGAGCAAACGAGTTCCGCGTCAAACACGAGTCACGAATCAAAGAAACACTCGACCGCAGAAGCTCATCGGCAACAGTTGCTGACGCAGATCGCAAAGCTCAAATTGCAACGGGAAGTCGACGCGGCAGACGCCAAGAAGATTCAGCAGATCGAAAAATCGTTGGGCGAATTGACTCAGGATCTCGAGACGCCTTCAAACGCTGATGTCGTCTACGAGTCCCTTCGCGGTGCCAAAAAAGCCCTCGAGTCGCCGGCTGACAAGGAAGAGGACTATCCATCTACGTTCGCCCCGGTAAGTACAGGCCGAAGATCTGCGCTAGCTCACTGGATTGTCTCCGAGCGGAACCCTCTAACAGCTCGAGTTGCGGTCAACCACGTCTGGATGCGTCACTTCGGAACGCCCCTGGTAGAGTCGGTATTTGACTTTGGGCTGCGCGCCAAGGAACCGTTGCACCATTCATTACTCGATCACTTGGCCTGGGAGTTCATGCAGTCAGGGTGGAGCTTCCGGCACCTGCATTTGCTCATCGTGAATTCGCAAGCCTATCAACGAAGTGCGTCGACGCTTGGCACGGACGACGCGACCATCCAATCGGATCCCAACAATCAATTCTATTGGCGAATGAACTCACGGCGCATGGAATCGCAGGTCATCCGCGACAGCTTGATTGCGATCGCCGGCGAACTCGACACGTCGATGGGTGGTCCCTCCCTATCTCCTTCCAACAAGACACGCCGGCGAAGCCTTTATTTCCAACACTCGCGTGACGAAAAGTTGACCTTTTTGGAAACCTTCGACAACGCCGATATCCTGCAGTGCTATCGGCGTAGTGAGAGCATCGTGCCGCAACAGGCGCTCGCGCTTTCCAATAGCCAACTGGCAATTGAGATGGCTCATGCCATCGCGAAAAAACTTGACTCGGCATCAGTCGACCCGAGCGATCGGGAATTCATCGCAAAAACCTTCTTCGCGCTGTTAGGTCGTGATCCGACGCCTGAGGAGCATTCCGAGTGCCAACTCTTTTTCAATGAGTTAAGCGAACTCGCAGACCCACCTGATCGAATCACGATTCGTTCCAGATTCGTGCAGGCGATCCTGAACCACAACGACTTCATCACGATCCGTTAGGTTTCGTTCCATGACTCGAGCTCAAACACACAAGACGACCGAACCAAGCGTCACGCGACGGGATTGGATTCAAGCTGGGTGTGGACTCAGCGGAATTGCCCTCGCGCACATGTTGAACAAGGACTGCCAAGCCGGAAGCTTCGGAGGGGAAACGCCGACTGGGCTTCCGCACTTCCCCGCGAAGGCCAAGAACGTGATTTGGCTCTTCATGCGAGGTGGCGTGAGCCACATGGAAAGTTTTGATCCGAAGCCTGCGTTGAACACGCATGCGGGGAAGAGTATTTCAGAGACCCCCTTCGCGCACGTCCAAGACCCGGAGCGGCTAAAGAAGGTTCGTGTGGTCGTCGTCAATGACGCAAACGGACAACAACGAAACAAGATCTACCCGCTCCAAATCGGGTTCCAACCACGTGGAAAATCGGGCATTGAGGTCAGCGACTGGTTTCCCCATATCGGTTCGCGGATCGATGACATTGCGGTGATTCGTTCCATGTGGACGACGGACGACAATCATGGCGCCCAGGTACAGTTTCATTCCGGCCGCCACATGCTGGATCCACGCGTCCCCACCATTGGCGCGTGGGTGAATTATGGACTCGGTTCACTCAACGACAATTTGCCGCAATTCATCAACATGGGCCCCCGATTCTTCGACCGCAGCGATGGCCATTACCTTGGCCCTGCCTACGACTCCGTTGCTCTGAAAGTTGACGTGAACAATCCACTCGACTTTGCCCAACCCCAAGGCGACGTGACCCCGCAGGAGCAGCGTCTCGGGTTTCAGTTAGTGAACCGACTCAATCGACTTTCGGCGCGCAATTATCCCGATGACCCGGCACTGCTCGCGCGAATCAAATCGTATGAACTCGCGTATCGGATGCAAACCGCTGTCCCGGACGTCATCCGGTTCGACCAGGAAACCGAATCGACGCGGCGTTTGTACGGCTTGGACCAAAAAGAAACGCGAGCATTCGGGGAACAGTTGCTGGCCGCCCGACGATTCACCGAGCAAGGCGTGCGATTCATTCAAATCATGCATGGGCCGGGGGCCGCCGGCGCATGGGATCAGCACTCTGATCTGAAGAAGAAGCATGCCCAGCTTGCGATTCAAGTTGACCGACCGATTGCCGGACTGCTAGCCGATCTGAAACAACGAGGCATGCTTGATGAGACACTCGTCGTGTTCGCCACTGAGTTCGGTCGCACGCCCGGTTCGCAGGGGGCCAATGGTCGAGACCATCATCCACATGGCTTCAGCGTCTGGATGGCGGGGGGCGGAATTCGCGGCGGATTGGTTCACGGAGCCACGGACGAACTCGGTTTTCACGCCACCGAAAATCCGCACTACGTAACCGACGTCCACGCCACCATCCTGAATCAGCTCGGCTTGGACTCCCATCGCTTGCAGGTTCCAGGACACCAGCGACTGGAGCAAGACTTCGGTCACGTGATTCACGACATTTTGGCCTGAATTCCGACCATTCCCGTGAGACTCAAATTGGCAGCGAAACCTGTGGTCACGCAAACGGTTTGATAGGAGTAGAATACTTTTTCCTGAACCTGTTTGACTCGACCTTGAAAGATTCGCTTGGCCGTCAGTGAATCGACCGCGCTGCGTTATCAACAGTCCGACCCGGACGTACGCTTGATGCTGCGCGTTCGCGAGGATGATGCCAGCGCTTTCGCCGAGCTAATGCAGCGTTACGAAGCAAGGCTCGTTCGATTGATGCACACCATCGGTCCCCGGCATGACATGGCGGAAGACTTGGCGCAAGAGACGTTCATGCGTGTCTTTCGTGCACGCAAAAGCTACGAAGCTGGGGCAAAATTCTCGACTTGGCTCTTCACAATTGCTGGAAATGTCGCCCGCAACGCCTCCCGTTCGCTTGGTCGAAGAAGAGAGGTGAGCGAAGTGGATGCCCCGCGAGGCGAAGACTCGCCAAGTGGTCCGCAGTTGCTAGCCGCGACAGCACTGGAGGCAAGCGGAATGATGCCCTCCCGAATGGCTGAGGGAGCAGAACGCGCCGAAGTCGTTCGAGCTGCCGTTTCTTCGCTCAGCGAACGCCAACGAATGGCACTCATGCTCTCGAGATTCGAGAACATGAGCTATTTGGAAATCGCGGAGACGATGAGTCTCAGCACCAAGGCGGTCAAGTCACTGCTTAGCCGCGCCCGAGTTAACCTGAAAGATTTACTGCAACCTTACATCGATGCTGGGCTGATCTCCAACGAAATCGAACGCAGCGATTTTGAAGGACACGCCCAAGGAAACGGTGCAGAATCATGAGCGTCTCCACGGTATCTGATGACACGCCGCTCGATCCCGACGATGAGCTCCTCGTTGCCTACCTTGATGGCGAACTCGATCGCAAGGCACAGTCTGCTCTTGAGGATCGACTTCTCGACGACGAGCCGCTCAGAAGGCGGTTGCAGCAACTGCAAACCGGCTGGGATCTGTTGGAAGACTTACCCGATCCCGCACCGAGCTTAAAGCTGGTCGAATCGACGCTTGAGCTTGTGGTCGCCGATATCGTCAAGGAACAATCTCCGAAGGAATCAATGCTACGGCGTTACCGCTGGCCGCTTGGAGTCGCCGCCACGTGCCTGATCGCCATTGCGGGGTCTTTCGCGATTGCTGCCTCATTGAGCTCGCGAGAGTATGAACAACAACTTGATGATCTTGCGGTGGCCGAATTTTTAGATGCCTACAACTATGGCGAAGACCTGAAGCTCATGCGTCAGCTCTCTGCCGATCCCAATTGGGCCAAGATGGTGACGGCCGCGCGTGAACTGGGCGACATCGAAATTGTTTCTCAGTCGCTTGCCTCCACATCACTCGAAACTCGCGAAAAGGTCGTCAAGGAACTTCCACTGGAACAAATGGATCAGCTGAACTCGCGTTGGGAACAGTTCACTCGACTCGACGAATCAAATCAGAAACGCATTCGGCGGACTGCCGCGAGCGTGACCCAACAGCCCGATGCGGATCTGCTCCGGGAAACGATGCAGGCCTATGCGACGTGGCGACAGACGTTGGAACCGGAACTTCGAGACCGACTCGAGTCGAACGACGCCAAAGTGCGGCGGGATGCGATCAAGGAAGCGACCGAGGACACCCAGGTTTCAATTTCGAGACGGTCGGGGCTCCGGCTAGATGAAGAGACAATCGACTGGATCTATTTTTCACTCGGGATCGTGCTCCAAGAGCGAATCAAGAATGGAGCTACGTCGACCACAGAATACTACAACGAGGCTCTTCGTCGGCAAAGCGAGGCGGATGCGAAGCTGAGAACCATCGGAGCGATGGTGTTTGACGGCTCCCGTGAACGCTTCGGCGGAGGAGGTGGTGGCGGTGGCCCCGGAAGAGAAGGACCTGGTGGTGGCGGACCTGGAACAGAAGGTCCCAGTGGTGGCGGACCGGGAAGAGAAGGTCCCGGTGGACCCGGAGCAGCGAGGGCGCCAGACACAGGTCGCCCCGGGAGCGGGGGACCTGGAAATGGCGGGCCCGGCTTTGGTGGTCGCCGCGGTTGCCCTCGTGGCGAGCGACCGAAACCATTGCAGTCGGATGAGATCGAGACCATCAAACTTCCGCTGCCGGAGCAAGCGTTGGACATTCTGGATCTCGTCGCCGCTGGCGACCCCTTCATGGAATCCGCAACTTTGCAAATGTGGTGCGAGGAAACCGTACGCCGCCGACTCCTGGCGCGGTACCAGGATGACTCGACGCTTTTGGAGCGTTACAAGGACCTCGCCCCCGAGCAACGCAGTCGACTAGACCTACTTGAGCCAGAAGAATTCTTGAAGGAACTGGCCAGGCCATCACGATTCTCTCGATGGCCGTAGTCTCCTGATCAAGCGTTGAAAAGGTTTCGCCCTTGCAGGTCGAATGCCGCTGACTTCGTTCGAAGTTTCGATTCCCAGGACTTGATGAAGTCTCGAACCCTATCGATTGTCGACAGGTTAGAATTCGCTTTCATGTTTCGTTGATTTGGCCTACGAGAGAAGCAGAGCCTTGGAATGAAAGCTGCATTTATTGAACGGACGGGCACACCAGATGTTATCCAAGTGGGTGAACTGGGAACGCCGTCAGTCAAATCTGGTCAGGTCCGAATTCGGGTACATGCCGTCTCAGTAAATCCGATTGATACCTACGTGCGAAGCGGTGTCATTGCTGCAGAGCTTCCGTTGCCGTACATCTTGGGATGTGATGCTGCGGGGGTCGTTGAATCGGTCGGCGAGGGAGTTCACCAAGTTTCCGTTGGAGATCGCATTTGGTGTACGAACCAAGGATTGCTTGGGCGACAAGGCACGTTCGCAGAGCAGATCGTCGTCGACCAAGAGTGGTGCTTTTCGTTACCCGATGCCGTCACGTTTGAGGAAGCGGCGGCCTGTGCCCTGACTGCTGTGACCGCTCACCTTGGCCTTTTTCGAGAAGCTCGCCTCGAAGCAGGTGAAACGATCTTGTGCATCGGCGGGAGCGGAGGCGTCGGATCCATGGTCGTTCAGATGGCCAAAGCTTGCGGCGCCCGAGTCATCACGACTGCAGGCTCTGATGAAAAGTGCCAGCGAGTGCTCGACCTGGGAGCCGACGTTGCGATTCAATACAAACGGGAGTCCATCGCCGAGGTCGTCCAGCGTGAAGCCCCGAAGGGCGTGAACGTTTTCTGGGAGACGCGGCGCGAACCCGATTTCGACTTGGCAATAGACTTGATGGCCGGTCGCGGACGAATGGTCTTGATGGCCGGTAGAGACGCGCGTCCCGAGTTTCCAGTCGGCCCGTTCTATGTCAAAGAGTGCTCGCTGCACGGATTCGTGATGTTCAAGGCAACACCCGTTGAGATGCGAGCAGCAGCCGATGACATCAATCGCTGGTTGGTGGCGGGCATACTCAAGGCAAACATCGCTCGCACGCTGCCTCTTGCAGAGGCTGCCGAAGCACATCGCCTGCAAGAAGCCGCCACCGTCGACGGCACAAGTTCGTTGAGCGGAAAACTAGTCCTGACGATTGTCTGACCGGTCAATGGCCCACCTTAGAGCCTATCGATCGACTGGATGCGAAAAACGTCTCTGCAATCGCGCTGGCAATTGCGCCCCGTCAGGCGATGAGCTCGTGGATGATTTCTCCACCAAATTGCGAGAGCTGTTTGTATCGCCCGCCGTGGAAGTAGGTGAGCTTGTTGTCGTCCAGCCCCATCAAGTGCAACATGGTCACATGCAAGTCACGAATGGGGTGCACGCACTCAACAGCTTCCGCTCCGATCTCGTCGGTGGCGCCAACGATCGTTCCTTTCTTCGTCCCACCACCCGCCATCCACATGATCATCGCATCAACATTGTGGTCGCGTCCGAGCGACGTTACTCCACCGCGATAGTTATTGTCGGGGGTGCGACCAAATTCGCCGGTCCAAACGACCAACGTATCTTCGAGAAGTCCACACCGCTTCAAATCCTTGATTAACGCAGCGATTGGCTTGTCTACACTGGAGATCCTCGAGGAATGCCCTCGTTCCAGGTAATCGTGGCTATCCCAACCGCCCGAGAAGATCTGAACGAACCGGACTCCCTGCTCGACCAATTTGCGTGCCATCAAGCATTGCCGACCAAATGTCTCGGTCGACTTGTCATCCAATCCGTACATATCGCGTGTTTGCTGCGACTCGGTGGCCAAATCGATGATACCGGGAACGGAAGACTGCATGCGGTATGCAAGTTCGTAGCTCTCCATGCGCGAAGACAAGACGTCGTGCTCTGGGTGTCGCTGGCGATGCTCGGCGTTGAGCTTGGCCAACTCGTCCAATGCTCGGCGCTGATGTTCGCGCGTACGATGTGCTGGCGGCTTCAAATCTAAAATCGGTGAACCACCACTGCGCAGTCGCGTGCCTTGAAAGTACGCCGGCAAGAATCCGTTGGACCAGTTCGTGGGCCCTGCCTGCGGAAGTGCGAGCTCCGTCATCACCACGTAACCCGGAAGGTTCTGGTTCTCGCTACCGAGCCCGTATCCCATCCACGAACCGACTGCGGGGTCCCCACCGAGTCGACTGCCGGTGTTCATTTGCAGCAACGCTTCGGGATGATTCAGCGACTCCGCTTGGCAACCTCGGTAGACACACAATTCATCGGCAACTTCGGGATCAGCCAAGTGCACCCACTGATCACACATGTCGATGCCCGACTCGCCGACCTTCCGCGTCTCAAATGGGCTTCCCACATAAAATCGCTTTCCGGTGGCGAGTCCCTTCGTACGCTTCGACTCCGTCACATGCAACTTGTTCAGCTCAGGCTTCGGATCAAACGTATCGACTTGGCTTGGCCCTCCCTCCATGAACAGCATGATGACAGCCTTCGCTTTCGCCGGATGCATCGGAGGCTTGGGAGCCAACGGCCCAGCAGCGGAAGCTGCCATGCCCTCCTTCGCCAATAGATCGGTCAGCGCTACGGCACCAAGCGAAGAACCGAGTCCGTACAAGAATTCGCGTCGAGTTGAACTAGTCATGGTATGAATTGAGTGAAAAAGAAAGGCGGGGATTCAAATGCAGACGTTTGGGTCGCACACGAACTAGTAGACGTAAACAAATTCATTCGAGTTGAACAGCAACAAGCACATGTCCGCGATCGCGCGGGTCTTTGCACCTACAACCGAAGGTTTCGAATCGGGCGTATAGTCTTGGAAGATCGGAAGCAGCTCGTCGAACTCGAACGTTTCGCCCGAGAACTCTTCTACAAGCGAACGAACCACTTTCGTCGGGTAAACCGTCGGTTCCGGTGAATGCCCTTCGTGGTAGGTGACCATCTCATTCACGTACGATTGCAAAGACTGTCGCTCTGGGTCGGTCGGTTCACGACCGAGTGCGAGTCGAAACGCAAGTCGCACCTGATCCTCCAGTTTCGTTGCTTCCTTCTCAATCCTTAGCGCGAAGGCGATCGAACGATCGGACATCACGTCACTGTTCAGTAGCGTGAATGCTTGCGGAGATACCGCCGCAGCATCGCGAACCTCGCACGACTCATTCGGATTTGGGAGATTCATCACCTCCATGAATGGATCGGCTTGTCCACGCACACGGTACGCGTAAACCGAGCGACGGTTCCGCTGCTTCGGCGTCCGCGACGGCTGATAGGCCGGCGCGATTGAGAACTGAATCATACGAGGCTGGAGTGCCACTTCGAGATTGATTTCTGGCATGACGGGCAGCCCACCAAGTTCCGGATTCAATTCTCCCGTCGTCACCAACATCGCGTCACGCAATTCCTCGGCAGTCAAACGCCTAGGAAGGAAGCGAGCGAGCAGCTTGTTGTTCGGATCAACGGTCGCCAGTTCCTCCATCTTGGGATGCACGGTTGATCGTCGATAAGCGTCCGACATGACGATCATGCGATGCAATGCCTTGGCTTGTCGCCCTTGCTTCAGGAACTGAACGGCAAGCCAATCCAACAGCTCTGGATGCGTAGGTTTGTCTCCCTTGGCACCGAAGTTGTTCGCGGTTTTCACGATTCCCGTACCAAAGTGCTGTTGCCAGATTCGATTCACAAACGAGCGAGTTGGCAACGGATTGCGTTCATCCGCGATCCACTTGGCGAGTCCTAACCGACGACCGGAAATTTCCGTCGTGAGTGCGAATGGGTCGTCCGTTGGAGCCCCTTCGACGGGAACACCACAACCACTCAACACACCGGGCTGAATCGCCTCTCCCTGCGAACGGTAATCACCGCCCATGTGAATGAACGACTCGGGCTTCCAGTCACGATTCGCGTTCTTTGGCGGTCGCAACTTCCGACTGTTCTGATTGTGATCCGGGCCGTTGGAAACACCTTGAGCGATCGGCTCGAACCGCTCCTTACGACGCCCCCAAATCCAAGTATCCTGCTCGCGAACCTTCAAACGTCCTTTTTCCATCTCACTCAAGCCGACGTGGCGTGGTGGCTTCTTGTCCTCCGGATCGTTCTTTCTCGCGTTCTGATTCTTGTATGGCAAGTCGTGTTCTTCGTACCATTTTTTCGCGGCGTCCTCTTGCTTCGTTACCAGTTCCGCGCGTTTGCCGTCGGCGAACGAATAGAGCGTCTCGACGAGCTCTCGCCCCTCTTCAAAACCGATCTTATTCTCGTTCGAGAGGAATTCCGCCGGCACTTCCGCTGGCTGAGTCGCGGAAACCGCAGCATAGAGACGGTAGTAGTCGCGAGTCGGGATCGGATCGAACTTGTGATCGTGGCACTTGCAACAACGCATAGGAATCGAGAGGAACGACTGCCCGATGCTGTGAACCACATCATCGCGATACAGTTGTCGAGCCTCTTCCTGTGGAATCATGGCCGTGCCCCAGGGGCCCATCCGTAAAAATCCGGTCGCTACCGTCGCTTCTGGATCGTCAGGACGCAATTCGTCGCCCGCGATCTGTTCGATCACAAACTGATCCAGCGGTTTGTCTTCGTTGAAAGAACGAATGACGTAGTCTCGATAACGCCAAGCATTGGAACGCTCGTAGTCATTGGAAAATCCAGACGTATCCGCGTACCGGACCACGTCCAACCAATGCTGTGCCCCACGTTCGCCGTAATGGGGACTCGCAAGTAAACGGTCCACCAATTTTCCCCAAGCTTGCTCCGAATCCTGTTTCCATTCACTCAGAAAGTCAGATATTTGCTCGGGCTCAGGCGGCATCCCGGTCAAGTCGAACGTGACGCGACGCATCAATTCTTCTGGGGTGGCGGAAGCCGCTGGCTCAAGCCCAGCTTCCGTGATTTGGTCGTTAATGAAACCGTCAATGGAATCGAAACGAAACTCTTCTTTCAAAGGCTGGAACGCCCAAACTTCATCTTTCAAGTAACGGCGGTAGGTCCAAGCATCCGCCAGACCTCCGCTGGTTGCGACCAACACCCCGTCTTCGTTTTCCTGGACAGACCACTCCGCCTTTCGAATTTCGTCCTGCCGCGACTCGCTGGGCCAAGGTGCTCCCCCATCGATCCAACGCTTGAGTGCGGCAATTTGCTTTTCATTCAGTCGGTCGTTCTCCTTGGGTGGCATCTCCATGCCTTCCCAAAGGACCGCTTGAAACAGTGGGCTGCCATCGGAATCACCTGGCACAAGGCCGGCTTCCTCGGACTCGCCACCCTTGATCAAACTCTCGCGTGACCGAACATCAAATTCACCCTTGATGTCATCCGCTGCACCGCCGTGACACCCAAGGCACTTTTCTTTGAGGACCGGCAAGACATTCAGAGTGAAGTGCTTTTCTTCCAACGCAATGGACTCGGCGTCCTTGCCCTCTGCTGCGGCGGAGAACAAGAAACACGCGAAAGCCATTAGGAACAAGCGTGTTGAACAGTGATTCATTCGAATAAACATCTGTCGTCGAGGGTTAAGAACGTGATGAAGTCGAAGTGGCAACAAAATCAAAAGGAACAAAATCTGGAACGCCCAATCCAAAATCAAGGGCGACCGTTCTCGTAAAGTTCTCGGATTTCATCCAAGCTGAGGGCCACATTGAAGCATGCGAACTCATCAATGCTGCCGTTCAAGTTACGAATCGCAAACTCGGTGTCTGGCCGCGTTGGCAATGACCAGTTTCCGATCGAAGCTTTTCCGATCATGGTTTGACGAACGAGCTGAACCTCTGGAATCAATTCTTGACTCAAGAGCTCTCCGTTCAAATAGTGGCTAGTCGTCGAAGCGTCGATGTCGTAAGTCGTTGCAAGGTGCAGCCAGCGACCACTCATCGAAGGATCCCAAAACGGAGGCGACAAAACCTCGCGGTGCTCTTGACCAACTTCCCCTTGCCGAACTCGGACTGAGAAGAAGAGTTGACCCGTTTCAAGGATCTGCCAATGCGGCTCACCACGCTCATAGCTGTCTGTCAGAAAAAGTGAGTTGTACCAACGATCGAGGCTGTCGATTTTGACCCAGCATGCAAATGTTAGCGATCCGAATTGTCCGGGAATGTCAACGCGTACACGATCACCTGGTCGCTTGAACTCAACGGCGCTCTTTTGCGGCCAACGTCCAGCAACACGCTTCGCGCCGACAATCGCACCGTCCAATTCACGTTGAGGCGGCTCGAGCGTGCTAACCAGCTTGCGAGTCCAGCGACTTCCACTGTCCATCGAATAGTACGCGATCAACCGGGAATCACTCCGCAGTTCCCGAGAAAAATCGAGCCACCGTTGATAGTGGTCTTGTGTCTGATCCTGGACATGTCCTTCAAGTGTTTCGAGATCAACGAAGTCGCCAGGCGTTAGTTCTGTATCGCTAAACTCGCCATCACTCGATCGGCTTACCGCATTGCCCGCTGTGACCAAGCGCGTCTCGATGCTTGCCTCGTGAAGCTCAACCTCACCGTCAAAGACCTGAACACCCGCGCCCTCGGGTGTCACGGCGATCCCAAATTCAGTGCCGAGGTCAACCACCTGCATTTCATCCACATGAATCTGGAATCCTCTTGCGGCAGGAGGAACTTGCGCCCGAAGACGCCCCGCGAACAAACGAGCCGAGGTCGTGGATTCCAGATCAAGTCGAGCAGGCCCCTCCAGCACGACCGTCGCACCGCAGAAAAATTCGATTTGTGCGAAACCAGATTCAATCTCAAGTTCGCCGGGCGAGAGCGCGTCGCCTACCGCGTTTTCCCCACTGGCACCCCATCGGACATCCACCAAACGCGTCACATAGGCGATTCCAGCCGACGTCGCTTCAGTCCTAGGCGGACGTGTGCCAACGACGGACGATTCGGTTGCCTCCAAAGCCGTTTTCAACCTCGACTCAACCAACATCCAGCGTCCCAACAGCAGGCACACGAGAAGCGACGCAGCGCACGCGACCAGAAGTGAAAACCACTGATGACGTCCCCAGCCGCCAGTGCGAGTCGCCGAAGGATGCGACGAGGACACATGCTCGTTCGAGCGTTCCCCTTCCGGCAATTTCCTGTCCGGCAATTTCCTGTCGGGCGATTTCCTGTCGGGCGAAGCTGCCAACGTGTCCGACGCTCCGATCCGAGCGTCGTTCTCAAGATGCATTGCCGCACTGAAGAGCTGAAGCTCAACGTAACGCTTCCGCGCCTCGGGCGACCTTCGCAATATATCTCGCGCTCGTTCGATCCCAGGCTCATCAAGGTTGCCATCCTCCCAATCGAGAAGCAGCAACTCAAATTCTTCCAGTTCGTCGTCGGACATGACTAAACCTCCACCATCTGCTGACGGACGCAGTCTGCCAAACGACGGCGAACTCTCAGGAGCGCGACTTTGACTGAACTGACACCTCGGTCGAGCGCGTCTGCAATCTCGTTAATCGATGCCGAGCGAAAGTAGCGACGCTGAATCAAATCGCGGTTATTCGGCGTCAATTCAGACATACACTTTCGCAATGATTGCCGGACGGTTTCTAAGTGCTCAACCTGCTCTTCGGCCTCTTCCGCGATGGCGGCGACAAGCTCCGCATCCAACAGACACCGATCCCGACCACGATCTCGAACGTGAGCCAAGACCTGGAACCGGGCAATCGCCAACGCCCACGGCAGAAACGGTTCACCGCTCCGAAATTCGTCTTTCTTTCGCCACAGAACCAAGTTCGTTTCCTGGACCACATCAGCGGCGCGCGAATGATCGCCCAACATCGAAAAGATGTAGCCAAACAGCCGATTCTGGTGTTCGGCAATTTGTTGGACGAAAAATTCGGTCTGTTCCGACTCGGTCATGGCAACTCCTGCTGTAAAGGGTTACCCGATGCCCGGCTTCGGTTACACACAAAAAAAGACGAGAGGCCAGAATCAGCCAAGATCGCGATAAAACGCCTCAAACAGAGGCCAGAACGATCGCCGTGGCACTGCCTTCGGAGGTCTGCGAAAGACAAACCACCACTTCCTTGGTCAAAGGCTCGGGCTCTGTCACAAACCCGGCGTTGGATGCGGTGGTCGGGGTCGAGGGAGTGGGCGGAATCATTTTTTTCGCCAGGGCAAGCACACCGGTGACGATTCCCATCGTTCCAGAGGCCGCACCCGTATGCCCGATGGCAGCGGTCGGGGCAACAACGGGAACGCCCGGCAGGACCTCCTGGAGGGCAGTTCGCTCAGCTCCGTCCATCACCGGATCTCCCATCGCATGACTCACGACCAAACCAACCTGTTCGGGTCGAAGGTCGCCGTCTTTCAATGCCAGCTCAATCGCCAGTTTCAGAGCTTGCGCCGACCCTCGTACGCCGCATTCCAAATCCACCGATCTTTCGGCACGTTTCATTCCGCCGGACGCCACAAAGCACGACGCATAGGAAACGAGCTTTGCAATTGGATTAGCATCACGACTCGCCGCGTGTTCGCGACTCTCCAGAACCAAAGAGGCTGCTGCTTCGCCACCAACCACTCCTGCCGACTCGAGATCGTGAGGACGAGCGCTGCGTTCGATCGGATCAAACACCGAAGCAAGTGGCAAGTCGTGTCGGTAGTTCATTCGCGTCGTGTTGACCCTCGTGCCGGTCGCCCCAGCAATCATCACTTTCGCAATACCGCGTTCGATGCATGAGACAGCCTCGACGGTTGCGGCCGGACCCGAGACGTCGCCCAACACCAACGTGTTGTTCGGCCCATGCGCGTTGAGTGCAATCCCGACCTGACAGGCAGGCATGTTCGGAAGGTATTTCAACATCCACAACGGCATGACATTCTTCATCGCCGCGACACCAAATCGGGCAGGATCAAATTCACCTTCTTCGTCGACGCTGTGGCGGATCGCATCTGTCATGTCGCTTGGCGGCCCGTAAAACATCTCGCTGCCAAACACAGTCCCGATGTCCATGGGCTTCAAGGCCCCAGTTTCGCTGGCGGGAAACGACTCAGCGAGACCAGCTTCGTCGATGGCGAGTTGGGAGGCAGCGAATGCGGTTTGAATCTCTCGGCACATGACCTTGAGAGCTTTTCGCGGACGAACGTATTGCTTCGCGTCAAACTCAATGATGGGGCCGCCGATCCATTGGCCCTCCAACGCATCCGATTCGGAAGGCTTCGCGCCCTCGTCCGATCGGTTCGCTAACGACGTGACCCCGGACTGCTGTTCCAACAGCCCCTGAAAGTACGCATCACCACCAATGCCAATCGAAGACACCACGCCCAATCCGGTGATAACGACGTTGCTTCGAGGCATGGGAACGCGAGAGTTGGAAAAAACGGTCAAAGATAAAACGAAAGTATGATTCGCGTTGGCAGACTTGAACAGGCAATCGCCAGCGAATCACTCATTGATTAACGATCGGTCATAGATTCGGTGGACTTTCGTCCGCTTCGCGCCACCCCGTTCAATCGTTCCGCGAGAAAGGGAGTTGCTTTCGAGCACCCAGGAGAACTCGCCGATCCGGATTCCGTACGCGATCGCATCCGGCAAAATCCTCGCCATCGTTACAATCCCTAAACCCCATTTCTGATACTCGGGAAGAACATTGGTGCTGATCACCCGAACACGGTCGATCGAACGCTTCCCAGTCAGCAACTTCCACCAGCCAAAGGGGAAAAGCTTTCCGTCAATCTTCTTGATGATCTGATTGAAGTCCAACAAGGCAAAACCGGCTCCCACAGGCTGACCATCGATTTCTGCAATGCTCGTAAGCTCAGGGACGATCAGGTGCTTCAATCCCTTGCTTTGGTGATCGATTTCAGACTCGCTCATGGGAACGTATCCCCATGTCTGCTGAAGTGACAGGTTGTAGATTTCCAAGAACGATCGAACATCCTTCGCGAATTTAGCGCGATCGATCGGGCGACAGTCGACCTTGAATCGCTTCGTTGCCTCATCAATCACAAACATCAGCTTGGGATCGAGGTCGTTGAGGATGTCGATGTGAGCTTCGTAGCTGAAGAGGTCCTGCGTCTTCTCGAAGCCAAAGCCCTCGATCAACGGACCGTAATATTCGTGGTTGTGCGGAATGAGGAAGGTTGGAGGAGAATCAAAACCGTGGACCAGCAACCCACATTCGTAGTTCAGACTCGGATTCACCGGCCCACGCACGTCGGTCATTCCTCGCTCACGAAGCCAATCGCAAGCGGTGGTGAAGAGTTCATTGCTGGCCTCGAGGTCATCGTGACACTCGTAAAACCCAAAGAATCCGCGTTTTTCCTCGTATCGACGATTGTGGGAGTGGTTGATGATGGCCAGAACTCGTCCAATCACGCGATCACCACGACGCACGAGAAAGGCCTGACGATCAGCGTCATCGTAAAACGGATGGTGTTTGAACCCCACCATTTCCTTCCGTACAGTCCACAACGGTGGAACCCAACAAGGATCCTCGCGGTACAGGTCTCGTTCCAACCGCAGGAATGCCTTCTGGTCTCGCCGAGTTTCCACCGGCTCGCATCGCAACACTTCACTCATACTGAATTCGTCTCGCTGACTGTCTAAGATTCGAGAAAGCCTTTTCACGCAACGCTACGCCAGCTTTAGCCCACCCACGCGGATCAAGATCATAGAGTTAATGGATGAGCGAGTCTAAGCCTGTCATTCTGCGAAGCGCCGCCAACCCAACCTTACGTCACATTGTAAAAATGCGCGACAACCGAGCTCGTCGGAAGGCGAATCGGGTATTGGTCGACGGATGGCGTGAAACATCCCAGGCAATTCACGCAGACCTGGAACTGTGCGGGGTTTACGTTCCCGAATCGGTCGCCAATGGCACCGCCATTCCATCCGAAGAGAATGCACGCTTTGTGATCGATCGCGCGGTTGCAACGAATATGATGATCACAGTGGCTGATTCCATGATGGACAAGATTGGCTTTGGTCAATCCTCTCGAGGAGTCGTCGCCGAATTCGTTCGCCCACAAGCTACGTTGGATTCCCTGCAGCTTCCCAAGGATCCCCTGATTCTGGTGTTGGACCAGATCGAGAAGCCGGGCAATGTCGGGGCCGTATTTCGTTGTGCTGACGCGGCAGGCGTGGATGCAATTCTGCTCAGCGACTGTGTGGATCATTACAATCCGAACTCGATTCGCAGCAGTTTGGGGACCGTATTCCAAATGCCCTGCGCGAGCGGAAGTGAGTCGGAACTGGCCTGCTACCTCAGCCAACACTCCATCCGAGGTGTGACAGCGAGGGTCGAGTCATCTTCGTCCGTTTGGGCCACCGACCTGACCGGACCTCTGGCAATCATTCTCGGGAGCGAGGCACATGGACTTGGCGCTCGCTGGACCGAGATGGACGACGTCGCGACAGCTGCCGTAAGAATTCCAATGGCCGGCAAAGTCGACAGCCTGAATATCTCAGCATCCGCGGCAATTCTCGCCTTTGAAGCGGTTCGTCAGCGGCAAACCGGTTGAACCGGTGAAACCGACACGATCGAAAGCTGACGAAGTACCGGCACACGCCGGGGAAACGCGAGAATCGTTAATGTCATGCCAATCGGAATCCGATACTTCCAGCATACGACAATCCAGCTCGCGGTAGCTGGAGTCGGAGGGTGTGCCTGGGGGGTGCATCGAACGAATAGGTTCGGACGCAAGGATGCGGCATGCGTGACTCACGTACACTGGCAAAACGAAGAAGACGACATCGACGTGCGATGCTCGTACTTGTGCTGTTGGCCGGTACACCTGCCCTTGCCGATCAGCCCCAGAACAACACGTTCCGCATTCTTCCTCCGCTGCCCTTGAAGTCGATCGCTCAGACTGAACAAGTTCAGAGCAATCCGTTCTGTGCCACGCCGAAACATGAAGGCGGCGTTCAGCTCGCATCGGGCACCGACTCAGCTGCGATTCGCCTGAAACCGATCGGCGCGGCAATCGGACTTCACGAGATCGATCAGAATCAATCCGGCGCTGCGACACCGCAGAACGGACCGACCATGATTGTCGAGTCGCCGTCGCAACCAAGCATCCGTACGAATCCAATGGTTCGATCGGAACATCGTCAGAACAATGAATTGGTCGACGCGCCGCTTACCGCCGCGAAACAAGCACCTCAACACACTCAAAGCTCGATCAAACTGGTTACTCCACGCGGAGTGACACCGCTGCAAGTTCAAGCGGCAGTCGAGGCCGCGGACCCAGCGGAGGTTGCCATTGCTCCGTTGCCAACCGCGGCAATCTCGCCGCCGAAACCTGTGAAGCCTGAGGCTAAGCCTCTTTCGACGCCGACACCGGAAGCCACGCAAGAAAGCAGTGAGCCAGCATCCGTCGCATCGATGATCATGTCGCGGCCCGACCCGCTGCAGAAAGATGCCGCACCGGAAGCGTCGCAGCCAAGTCAACCAGCAGAAGATTCGGAGCCAATCTTCTTCTCATTCTCCGACGACGTCGAGCCATCGCTCCCTCTCGACGAAGACGAGGCCGATTCGAGTCCGTCCATTCTTGAGACCAGCGAAAACTCTTCGACGGTCAGTGAAATCGCCCCCGTCGTCATCGCGGAAGTGACGGAGACGCCCGAGCCAGGCCCGACTTCGATTCTGGATCGTTCTCCGAGCCCAGCAGACGTCAATTTCGCAGCTGTCAAGATTGCGGAACCCGGTACCGAAACGGTCGCAAATCCGTTCGTCCGTGGCGACAACGAACCATCCGAACAAGACAATGAGGGTGATCTTGCGAGCGATGCGACTCAGGCCGTCGACGAAGGCGCAAGTGTGCTCACCTTCGATGCACCAGTGAAAGTGGACGAGTCGCCCGTCGCATTCGGAGTCGTCGAGCCAATCCGCCTGGAAGCGATGGATGCCCTCGATTCCGAAAATGAGGAAGGCACGTCAATCCTTTCGAACACAGGAGACGAAGCCCCGAACGCCTCCGATCTCACTCCTCTTGAGGATGTGATGGAATCGGAGAGCGGTGAAACAATCGCGATCTACCGCAGCGAACCTGCTGTAGCCAAGCCGATTCCGAAGACGGAACCGAGCCTACACACCAAACGTTACCGGCCACCCGTCGCGGTCAAGCAAGTACCGATCGCGTTCGAACGAAAAGAGAATGCGTCGCAAGAGGCAGCGGTAACCATGGCAGCGGTCCAACCGGTCGCTGAAATGAAGCTCGACAACCTGGGCGTTGATCTCGGTCCGGACGTCAAGCTTACCCCGCTTCATATGAACCAGGCACAAGTCCGATCACTGACACTCGGTGGATCAGTCCGCGGCGTGCGGGTAGGCGACAAAGGCGTCTGCCAAGCATTTGCCTCAGGCCCGAACCAATTGAAACTGATTGGCACTGGCAAAGGAATCACTCGACTTGTCGTTTGGGCTGAACGCGAAGGCGAGCAGAACAAAACAATGATGCGGGCCTTTGAGATCCATGTCAGCGATGTCGCCCCTACAGAAGGCGAATCAGTGAGCGGCACGGCGAAGTTGCTGAATCAGTCTATTCAGCGAGCTTTTCCGAACTGCCGAGTCAATGTCCAGCTAGTTCGCGGTGAATTGCACGTCGCAGGAAAATGCGACAACCAAGAATCCGCAAAGAAGATCCTTCGCATGGTTCGCAAGTCCTGCTTGATTCCTGTGCGTGATCAGCTGTCGGTTCAGTAAGGCCGATTCCGTTTCCGTCCGAGCAATTGTCCACCTTCGGTTTGTCACAACGCGGCATTCACCCGCACCGAGTTAACGAGGTTCGATCATGAAGATCCATCCGAACACCCTGAGCGTCACCGCCATGATGCCGCAAGGTCATTATGCCCTAAGGCTGCTCATGTTTTGCGGAGCGACCGTGCTAGCCGTCATTGCATCGACGACAGTGTCCGCACAAACAGGTCTGTTTGGCGGGCAAACTTCCGCAGCGGCGTCCGATGAAGCGAACTCCGTTCGCAACGGTCTGTTCACCATGGGTGAAGAAAGTTACCAGGTCGTTGACTCTGCGTCTTTCAAGACTGCCGCTGACATCGGTGAGACCGTACCCGGTAGCATCGCTCAAGTCAGTAGTTGCCAGTCCTGCCAGACCGGTTCGGGGGCTTGTGGTGGCAACTGTGGGCGTGGCTATCGAAATAGTGCAATGGGATACCCTCTGGGTAACCCATGTGCTCCTTGCAATCCATTCTGCTATGTCTCCCTCGAGGCCTTGTACATGGAGCGTCAGGGAAACGAGAACTTCACGGCTAGCCGAAACTTCTTTCTGAGCGAATTCGACTTCGAAGGGATTCCACGACTGACCATCGGCGCCGTACCCGATTGCGTCCATGGCTACGAATTCAGCATTGTTGGCCGAGCACAATGGGATCGCTTCGGTGCTGCCACTGACGCTAGCGGTGGCCTCCAAACCTTCCTAACCGCGGTGGCTCCTTTCAGCTCGCTCGATCTGTCGGCCTTCTCGGATGCGGAACGCCAAGTGCAAAACTGGTCCGCAGAGTACTGGGGCTTCGAAGCCAACAGCACGCTGGTTGGATACGATGTCGCAAAGCTTCTGGTCGGCGTACGCTACATCGACTACGACGAGAACTTCAACTACTTCAGCCAGACTGCGACCGAGACCGGCTTGTTCAGCGCTGCGGTCGAAAACCAAATGATCGGTCTTCAGTGTGGTATGGACCTGCTCTACCCGGTCTGCCGCAACGGCTACACAGACTTCCGAAGCCGAGCAGGAGTCTTTGCCAACTTCGCGGACTTGGATGCACTGCTGATCAACAACGGCAGCACCGTTCTCCTGTCTCGCCAAGACGACACGAGCCTGGCTGGTGTGCTTGAAATTGGCGGTGGCCTTCGCTACCAGGTAGGTGACTTCCTCACATTCCGTGTCGGTGGCGAACTTTGGTGGCTCGGCGGAATGGCAACGGCCCCGGACCAATTCAAGAACACCATTAACTCACGCCGCGAAGTTCGCACTAAGGATGACTTTGTCATCGCCGGTGCCACCTGCGGTGCGGAATTCCGATTCTAGGACCGAGGCGACTCTGGTCGCTCTGGTTGGCAACTCAAAAGCCTGATCCGGTCGTCGATGCAAGCATCGACATCGGTTCGGGCTTTCGGTCATTCCTGCGGGACCTTCCAGCAATCGTTTGAGCGTGACTCGGCGATTCGGCAAAACGCGGCCTCTGATGCTCACGGTGCCCGCACGAATCCGACGCGATGATATCGGCAGTTCATACCAGCGATCGGTGATACCACGAACCTTTCGCAACCATGACTCATTGTCGTAGTTGCTGGATGTGGTTCAGAACGTCAGTCAGATTCGTTTTCGCGGTCCTTCGCCAACCGCTTCTTCTGCAACCAGCGTTTCACTGAGTTGCCAGACGCGTCAGAGGAGCCATCGTTCGCGGGAGCAGCGATCGAGTTCTCTTTGATCTGGGTGAGCGCGCGAAGAACGTTGGTGTCACACTTGGGGCATGTGACCGGTGGCTCAGTGACTTCCGCCTTACATTGCGGACAAAAGTAACGAATCGTGGGACGCATGGCAGCCTCAAAAAGACCACCTACATCCGACGCCGCGAACCAAGTCGAGTCGTCCTTGCGAAGCATCGAATCCGAGGTCACGTCACCATTACGGACCATATCGAGTAACTCGCTCGGACGAAGCGGCCCCAGATCGTCCTGGTTGCTTCGGCGCTGTACAAACCACTTGGTCAAAATTTCATCCCCCGCAGCTCGTTTGAGTCGCGGCTAGCAACCGAGATTCGTCAAACTCGAATAGGGCCATGTCGCCTCAGATCGCCTCAATGTGAAGACTTCGACGCCTTCTTTCTTTGCGTCGAATGTCGTCGATCAAACCAGCGACTTCCTTCACGTTGGCTATCCCAATCATATGAAGTTTTTCATGTGTCTTGTCGCTGCTGATGACTTCAATTTTACCAACCCCGAACATTCGTTCGACGGGGCCCTGAGTGAAACTAACATCATCAATGTCAATGACCTCAATTCGGTCGGTTTGACGGGTGATGACTCCAGTCTGATGGATGAACCGCTGGGTCGTCAGTTGATAGTGAACCCCCAATCGGCGCCAGGCATACGAGAGGCCACCGATCACCCACATGACAAGAATGATCCCCAATGAAATCGGGAATGTCAGTTGCGTGACGAAGAACGGCAGAACCAACAGCGCCACCGTGACCAAAATCATCAGCCACCAAGTGCCGACCATCGCCTTGGGACTATAGCCGCCACGCCATAGGTCTTCCTCGACTTCATAGTCATCCAACCCGGACTGCTTGGCAGCCACCTGATCACGGAACTTCGTGGCGGCGGTATTCGACGCGGGAATGTCCGCACGGTCATCTCCGATTCCCGGTTGTTTGGAAGAGTTGGTTTGTTCTTCGTCACTCTGGCTGTTACTCGTCACGGCCGCGTTTCCTTTCTAAGTGGGATCTGTTTTAACGTAAATAGAGTCGTTGGGTGAAGATACGTGAACGGTCTAACGGTTGCAGCGTGCGGACGCACCGCAGATAATATATCGCGTTCGGAGTTGTCCGTCATTTGCCAGGTGTTCTATGCGTTGCCCCTATTGCCATGTCGACAACGACCGCGTGCTCGACACGAGGGCGGCTGAAGGTGGTTACATGGTTCGCCGCAAGCGAATCTGCAACTCCTGTCAACGACGATTCGCAACTGCGGAGAAAATCGAGAAACTGAGCGTCCGAGTCGTAAAAAGTGACCAAACTCGCGAACCGCTCGAACGTGAAAAGATCCGTCGCGGGATTGAGCGTGCCTGCTCCAAACGCTCGATTGCGAGCACGACCATCGAACGTGTCGTCCAGGATATCGAGGCGGATATCTATGCAAATTTCGACTCCGAGGTGACGTCGGCCCAAGTGGGTGACATCGTGATGCGGCACCTGGCCAAGCTCGACGAGGTCGCCTACATACGCTTTGCGAGTGTCTACCGCGACTTCGACGACGCCCAGGATTTCGTTCGTGCGATCTCCACTATCATGGGCCCAAAAATTGTCTCTCCGGGCTGAACATTCTCTGATTTTTGCCAATTCCAGGTAGTTTCCACACCTTTGGCACGCAAAGAGAGTCTGCCCAAACTGCAAATGGGATTGATTCCGAAGCAGGAATCTCTTTACCAGTGCAGCTTCGACCCTCGACGTGATCTCGTTCACGTCCAAGCAGCGTCTCGGAGCCAAACTGATGCGTCCTCAACACCGACTCAATCGATCGCCTGGGCTGACTTGTGCGGCTATTTGCCTGGTTGGGGCTTTTGCCGGGCTGGCTCCCTCGAGATTGCAGGCTCAAGGAAACACGAAGCGAGGAGCCACGTTGGGCGGTCTCGCGGGCGCCGTTGCCGGTGCCGCAATTGGTGATCACAACGGCGAAGCCGGAGTGGGGGCCGCGATCGGTGGCGTGGTTGGCGCCGTCACGGGAGGTCTGCTCGGCAACGCCAAGGACCAAGAACAAGCCTACCATCGGCAACAGCAGGCTTACCAAACTCAACAGCAGCACATCGCGTATCAGCAGTCCGCGGTCTCCATGTCGGACGTCGTTTCGATGACTCGAAGCGGTCTGAGCGAGAATGTAATTATCAACCAGATCCAGCAGCGTGGCGTGCAAACGAAGCCGCAGGTGTCAGATATCATTTCGCTGCATCAAGAGGGCGTTAGCGAAAACGTCATCACAGTGATGCAACAAGCGCCAACCGGCCCAACGCGCGTCACGCGAATTCCGCAACCTGTTGCGGTTCCCGTGATCACGCCAGCCCCTGTCATCGTCGAAGAGCATTACTTGGTGCCGCATTACGCGCCGCCAAGACGCTACTACTACCGACGCCCGATTCATCATCGCAGTCATCGCAGCGGACTTCACATCGGCTTCTAACTTTGCCGACTGCCATTTAAAAAGACTGCGTCTTTGCAGTATCGCAGCCGGGTGATCTAAGAAGGATCCTCGGCCAAGGCGGCTTCATACTTGTCGATCTGTTGATGTAGATGCCACTGCCCTGGATCATCTAGCAAGCATCCTCGTTCGACCTGCAATGCCTCGGATTTACGTCCCAATTGGAACAGCACTTCCGCAAGTGTATCGCGATAGATTGCACTGTCGGGTTCGACATACACTGCGTTTTCCGACAATCGAAGCGCATCGTCCAGACGCTTTCCGTTCATTGCGGCAACCCAAGCCAGGTTGTTACAAGTCATCGCGTCAAACGGAAACCTTTCAAAGTACGCCAGCCCATCATCAATGATGCGGTTCAGGGTCTCGTCCGCGACTTTGCCCATCCCGACTTTACGCATTTCAGGCAGCAGTCGCTCCGCAAAGTCAATGTCCATCGGATCCAGTTTCAGGATCCGTTTCAACTGACGTTCGACTTCGTAATTGTCATTCGATTTAATCGCTGCTTCCAGTGACCATCGGCCGACATAAAGAGGCAATGTGATGTAGGCTCCGGGCCTGAAGCTCATGGAATCCAAGGTCCCGCCGACCGCCAGGTCAAACCACCGCGCCGCATCCGCAGGATTTGTCTTCCGAGCCAAAAGAGAGTAGCTACGTGCCACGTCGTAGAGTTCCGTCTGCTCTTCGTTGCCGAACACGGACATTGGCAGCAACACTTCATAAGCGTCCAACGCCAAAATTGATTCTCCACGCTCACCCAGGTACTCCGCGATGGTGCTTCGCAATCGGGTCGATGGCGTGCACAGCACCAGCTTGATCTCGTGCCGTAGCGACTCCGCCAATTGAATATCACCCGATCGGCGAGCAGCGACCCAAGTTCCGACCAAGGCTTTCACAGCCAACCCAACGTCGTCGATGCTTGCCGACCGCCTTGTCGTGGATCGACCTTGCCGAGAGACGGTATCGATGACCGTTTTGAACAGCGCATTCGCCTCTGCTATTCGACCTCCGTCCAACTCCTGCTCCGCGAGATAGAACATTGCCTTGACATCACCACGAGCGGCCAATTTCCGAAGACACTGTGACGCGTATTGAACTTCGCCATGTCGGGCGAATAGTTGGACGATATTCAGGTTCGCAAGAATCTCCTGCCCAAGCACGGGCCGTCCTCGGAACTGATTGATTGGCCGGGGTCCCGTGACATAGTCAAAGAGTGAGCGGAACCCTTGCTCTCGGTCAAAACCTCTCGGCAACTCACCACGCAACAAGTCCGCAGCCGCCTCCACACGAGCTCGAAGCGGACGCCCCGGCATGATCGTGACGAGCCCCTGCATGACGATCTCAAACGTGATCGCATCCGTATCAGGAAGTGTCCTCGAAATCGTATTGTGGCTGGTCGGCGACAGTATTTTCTCGCCATCCGCTACCGCTAACTTGACGACCCAGTCCGTCCGTTTCGTCATCGTCAGCGTTGAAAGAACGAATTCTCGTAGTCTCAATGTCTCAACATTCACATCGCACAAACTCAAGCGTTTTGCGATCGTCCAAGCGGCATCGTCGCGACCCACTGCAAGCAGACACTGCATCAACGCGAATATCCGTCTGATTTCCGGCGTTAAATCCTCCGTCATATCGGTTCGTTGCGATTCGATCGCCTCGTCGATCCATTCCCCAAGCTGGAGATCAATCTGATCCAACGGATACCCCAACGCCTCAAATGCGCGAGCGGTGCGTGAGGCATCGATTGCAACGGAGGCTGACGCGTCCGGGCTCACGCGATCCAATATTGCAAACGCAGCATCCAATTCGCCATGACTGGCCAGACACTTCCATCGCAATTCAGCCGCGAGATCGTCATCGTCGTTTTCGACACTCGAAAGCTGCGTAATCGCTTCGGTCCTCAAGGCGTCGTCCCTGGCGCGATCTGCCGCGATCAATGTCAAGCACCAAAGCCGAGCATGCTCATAGGTTCCCGACTCAGTCTTTCGCGCCTCGACGACACTGTCTGCCGCTGCCTCCGCCCAGCGAGACGCAATCATCCGACACTGATTCAACAGGTCCACGTCACTGCTTTGACTGGTGACTTCGATCGCTTCATCCAGCTTCCCCAAGACCAACAGCACTAGCGTCAGCGCGCGTTCACGTTGAACCAATGACCAACTCGAAGCCGACTTGGGCAACAAGTCCTGCCCCTTCAAATCGATGCCTAACTGTTGCATCAACTGAATGCGGCAAACGGCCATCTCCTTTGTGTCACCGACAAGATCCACCAGTTTCAGTAGATCTTGAAGAACGTTCCCCTTTATCGCCTCATGGACGTAGACGGGAAACCTTCGATTCAACGCTAACGAAATTCGTTTTTGAATCGCTTCGTGATCGAGAGTTCCTGCCGACTCTTCAATCGCGACGACCGCGGCGTTGAAATGCCCTCCTTCCAATAACTGCTCCACTGCTGCTGGCCCCTCGCTTCGCTGCAGCAAGCGGGAGACCTCAGGAGGCGTATCTGGAAGCGAACCGCGTCGCCACTGTCGCAGAATCCACTTGGCACGACCGGCAACTTCAGGATCCGGATGACGCGCCGCCTCCTGCACCTGCTCGCGCGACTCGTCACGCTGTCGCCACATTTCAAGCGTCGCTTGTTGTCGCCGAGAATATTTGTTGCGTGAAAGCAGATCGAGTGGACCCTCGACGTTTTCTCGATCGCCGGTTTCCTGTGGTGCGTCGGGCAAACGTCCGGTCACGGACTGCGCGAACAACGGTCGAAATGGCGCGTTCAGCGCGCACGACACCGGCACGGCGACCAACAGCGTCCACGCAAGTCGCGGGATCAATGCATTCCAGATTTCGAGCTTCAAGTCTTCCTCGACGTTGCGTGCTAGCTCAAATGGTTAGGCGGTGATTGCACGCCGAACAGAACAAAATGTCCAATCACGCTCTCCCATCCAATGGACTCTTCCGGCTACGATTTTAGCAGAGCGTCTACCGAAACGAACATGCAAAGCGATGTTTGGCGGTGAATCGCTTCCCCTCAAGCGGACTACCCACCTCGCCTTTTCACCCTCCTTGGAGCAAAAACCGACCATGCGGCATCGATATCCCCCCGTGTTTCCACTGGCAATCATGGCCTTCGTCCTGACTTCCCCCGGCGGATTCGCTGCCGACTCCTGGCCGCAATGGCGCGGGGCTGACCAGAACGGCGTGGCCGAAGGGGATAAGTTCCCAACCAAGTGGTCGGAATCCGCGGGAGTTACTTGGAAAAAGGAGCTTCCAGGCACGGGAGGCAGCACACCGGTCATCGCAGATGGCGTCGCCTACGTAACTGCAGGTTTTGAAGGCAAGAACACGCTGATGGCGTTCGACACGACATCAGGGACACTGAAATGGGAGACATCCGTTGGAATCGACCGCGGTAACAAACACCGCAAAGGAAGTGGCAGCAATCCATCGCCTGTGATCGATGCGGGCCGGATCTACGTCTACTACCGCAGTGGCGACCTCGCCTGCATCGATACCGACGGAGACGTGCTGTGGAAAACCAATCTGCAAGAACGTTTTGGTGAGGACACGCTGTGGTGGGACCTTGGTTCGTCACCGACGCTGACGAAAACGGCCGTCGTGATTGCAGTGATGCAAAGCGGCCCCAGCTACATCGTGGCATTCGACAAGAAGACGGGAGATGAAATTTGGCGAAGTGACCGAATGCTGGACGCCCCCGAGGAAGCAGCTCAAAGCTACTCGACTCCGATGGCGGTGACCGTTCAAGGCGAGGATGCAATCGCTGTCATGGGCGCAGACCACCTCACTCTGACTCGCGCCAGCGATGGAAAACAACTGGGAGTGCTAGGGGGCTTCAATCCAGATCGCGAACAGTACTGGCGTTCGATTTCTTCGCCGGTCGCCGAGGGAAACATCATCGTTTGCCCGTACGCCCGCGGTGATACATTGACCGCGGTCCGCATGGATGAACTTGCGCAAGGCAAAGGAAAAGACGCCATCGCGTGGTTCCGGGATGACCTTGGCAGCGACGTCCCCACTCCAGCTGCGCACCAAGGCCGCGTCTACGTCGTCGGGGATGGAAAACGCGTTCGCGGTACCATCACCTGCATCGACATTGAAACGGGCAAGAACATTTGGACCGTTCAACTGGCGAAGTCTCGCGATGGCTTCAGTAGTTCTCCCCTAGTCGCGGGAAACCATCTCTACGTCACGCAGGAAAATGGCACCACCTATGTCATCGGTCCGCTCGATGCCAAGCAGCCCGAAGTGCTGTTCGAAAACAAGATCGGCGATGACGCCCCGTTCACGGTCGCAAGTCCTGTCCCAGTTGACGGCAACTTGCTGTTGAGAAGCAAACACTCGCTCTATCGAATCGCCGGCGAATAGGTGAAGCGAATTGCCGCGAGTGGTTCCGCAAGGACGGATCGCCACTCGCGATGAGGTCGACGGAGGACAAGAATCGAGACTTTAGAAGTCTCGAGTTGAGAAGTAGAGGCATCCGATCGTCAACATCACGCAAACGAAAATTGCACAACTCGCAACGGGGCGAGCGATGTTGTACCGCTGCAACTCTTCTTCACCTGAACCATCGTCGAACGAAATCGCTGACTTACCGCTGACCATCGCTGCAATCGTTTCCCCCAGCTCTCCGGTCTGTGGCACGACGAATCGCAGCGGTGAGATCACAAACTTGTCGATCAATCGCCAACGCTTTAGCGAGGGGCGAATCTGTTTTTGAACCGAGAAGTCACTGGGGTCCAACACGTCGATTCGGTCAACATGATGCGCTAAATACACAACACCAGCATCACGGTCCAGATGAACCGCCTCGACCTCCGAGGCCCCCTTGGGCGCACTCAGATTGAAACGGGTTCGTTCAGCATTGAGCGGAGACACGATACGACATCGACCGTCGCTGGTCACCAAGGCAAACCGCTCAGCCCCAAGCCCGGCTGCGCCAGTTGGAACCAATCGCGATGGCAATGTCACCTCTGCAAGCAGTTCCAAGTTCTTGGAATCCAGCAACTGCAAGGGCCCTTCATCACGAGCCACCATCAACACAGAGCCGCTCGAAGCAATCACGCCCTCGATCGAGGCTTCGCCGTCCATCATGCGTTCGGCGGACATCGACCAAGTCGCTTCGCTTGCATCGTCCACAGGCTTTTCTAATCTTACGAGTCGCCCTCGACTCATCGCGACCAGCCCATTGCCGTCGACGTCCACGACCACACCGCGTGGCGGAGTGATGGCCATTCGAGGCGGCAAGATCGACTGAAAACCGCTCGTTACACCACCCATCATGTTGCTCAGCTTGCTTAACCAGCCGCCTTCTTCCGGCTCCTTATTCGCTTCTTGCTCCGTTTCTTCCTCGTCAACTCTCTGACCGGCTGCCTCCAGGATGCTCGATTGATCCGTGATCGCCAGCTCACCGGTATTCATTGCAATCACCGAATCCCCACTGGCGAAAAGACGACTGGTCGCAGCAGGCAAACGCAAACTCGGCTCCGGGCTCCAATCGTCGGACTCGTTGAGCACCAGAAGGTCGAGCGCTCCCGACCCAAACGGATTGAAACGTCCGCCACGAACACGCGCCGTGATTACCGTTCCGTCGTCAAGTGCCACAGGGGACAGGACGCGGTCTTGACTCATCGCACTGCTCTCGAAGACTTCCGTCCACTCGTTGTTTGAGTTGTCATATCGCACGAGTCCACCACCCCGTGTTGCTCCAAAGACCGTCTCTCCTGCGACGGCGATCCCTCGAATACGATCGGGACGACTGACAAGGCCATCGAAAAGTCCGCCTATGATTCCCACGACCAAGCAAATCGTGCCGAAAATCGTTGTGACACCGATCGCCAGGATCGGAGAACGCCATCGCAGACCCGCAACGACCGAGACGCTGTAGAACACGGAAAACAAAAAGACCGATACAGGGATGCACCACAAGAACCGAAGGTTCCAAACGTCAAGACGCAGTCCCGCAACTAAATAGAGACCAACCACCAACTGAACGACGCAAAGAAAGACGAACGCGCAACCACCCACGAACTTGCTCAACAAAAGCATGCTTCGCGACACCGGTTTGCTCAACAATAGATGGAGCGAACCCGGCTGCAACATGTCCGGGATTACCGAAGCAGTCACCAAAATCCCAAGAAACACAAGCACAAAGCCCAGCAGCCAATCGATGATCACGGGCACCACCCATTGATTGATCAGCGTCACGAACTGCGTTTTATCGACCGCTAAGTTGGCGGGAAAATCCATTCCGGCGTATGTCAGAATGATGGAGCGTGATGAACGTGTTTCAAACACGCCGGGCATCGCCGCCTCGATTCGAAGTCGTGCGCGTCGCCGGCGCGTCGACTCGTCCATGTCGACGTCGGCCACCTCATCAAGCGTCCGCAGTTCCTTTAGACGCAGCGTATTCCTCCAGGCTTCCTGGTCATACCAATCTTCTTCGTCGAGACATTCGTTGAGCGCATCGGCCAACACACTCAATCGAATTCGAACTTCATCCCCCTCTCCCACTCGACGAAGCTGGCGACTGAGTTCGTCCGGCATCGAAGCGGCGATCCGTCCAATCGGCTTGGCTTGCGATTCAGGATCGACGATGCCCTGAGCGAGCATCGCTTTCATTCGCGTCCCATTGTGGAAATCTTGCGCACGAAAAGAGGTCGTGAAGTCCTCGCGATAGCCGATGGGAGCCAACGCAGCGAGCAACAACCAGATCGCCAGGAAGGCAATCCAAAGCACACGAGATGCAAGGGCGGCGTGGAAAGAATCGCGGATCACCGCCAAATATGGTGTCATGAAGCGTCCGCCTCCGCAGGTCCGACCAATCTCATAAAAGTGTCCTCCAACGTCGGGCGTTTGGTTTCGAGACCTACGATCGACACGTCGTTTGAACGCAACTGATCGACGATTTTGTCAACATTGTCCTGATCAGGAAGCTTCGCGATCAATCGATGTGTGGCGCGTCCGTAAGGAGTTTCAATCCACTGGCAATCATCGATCTGGTCTGCCAATCCGCTTTGCAATGAGCTTGCCTGGTCGCCCTTCGGCAAACAAACGTCGACGACCAACTGCTGCGACTGCGATGCATTTGAAAGCTCTTCCAGCGTGCCGCTGCCACGGATTTCGCCACCCGCAAGGATCGCAACCCGCGTACACACCATTTCGACTTCATGAAGAATATGGCTGTTCAAAAAGATTGTTTTGCCGGCATCTCGCAGACGCTCTATCACTTTCCTGACCTCGCTGCGTCCCACTGGATCCAAACCGTCGGTAGGTTCGTCCAAGACGAGCAGATCCGGATCATGCATCAGCGCTTGAGCCAAACCGAGACGCTGATTCATTCCTTTGCTGAACCGTTTGACCGATTCTTTATCACGACCTCGAAGTCCGACGAGCTCAAGCAACTCATCGCTTCTTCGAGCAATGTCTGACGCGGGCATGCGGCTGAGTCGCCCGTAGTAGCGAAGCGCTGAACGAGCGGTGTGGTGGCGATCAACTCGGAGCGACTCGGGAAGATAGCCGACCCGAGCGCGAGCGGCAGAACTACCGACAGGCTCGCCAAACAACGACGCTTTTCCAGAACTCGGCGTGACGACACCCAGCAACACTTTGATCAACGTTGTCTTGCCGGCACCGTTGGGCCCAAGCAATCCAAAGACTTCGCCCGCATTCGCTTCCAGCGAAACACCTTTGAGAGCCGTGATCTTGCGGCGACCCGCTAGAGCCCAACCCCCGTACGTCTTTGCGATGGTTTGAACATCGACAATGGGGCGGCCGTCATCGTTCGGGGTTACCGCCAAAGGTTCAGCACCAAAAGGTACGCGATGCAAACTGAAGTGACCCCGATCAAACCTGCTGCCAACCAACGATGCGCGGGATGCTTCCACGTTGGGCGATGAACTTCTCGCTCGTACAAGTGGCGAAATCTCTCTCGCTGCTGCTCGGAGTCGAAGACTCCATCTTCCACCAGTTCGTGCAAACCATACTGCAGCGAGTATTCAACGACACCAAAAACATTGTGACGTTGATTTCCTTCGTCGACGCCATGCCCTTCGAAATACCACAGCTGGTTTCCAAAGCTGTGATCTAACTCCGCACGATCGTCAATGCAGCGCAATTGCACGACTTCGCTGCGTTCTGGGCAGAATCTACCTCGCACCATCGCCCGACTACAATCCAGACGTACTTGCCGGATTGTTCGTTCGGAGAAGCGTCTTGTCCTTGTTTCGGCGCTCATCGTGTGTCTCCAAGTCGCCACGATTTAGGGTGAATTTACCGCCTCACTTATATTATTGCGGGTTGCACACCCAGCGTCACGCCCAGAAGCTTTGTTTTCGGCACACCGAAAGAAAAAAGGGGCGGCATAATGGAGCCGCCACCAACCACCATTCGCCTCCCAGATGTTCACCAGCCATGCTTGAACGACGCAGTCTGAAAGCACCGATCACGCTCGGCGTGGTGATGATCGTTTTGGTCGTCATTCTGGCCGCCGTCTGGATTTCGGGAAACGTCCTGATTGCGAAGGGGAATCTTGGTTCTGCCGCAGTTTTTTGGGCGATTCTGGCCACTGGAACCGTGCTGCTTGCCGGTGTTCTGGCGGGTGTGATTGCGTACCTCACATTGACGGTCAAAGCATTCAATTTGAATCGGCGCCAGTCGAATTTCATCGATGCAGTGACCCACGAGCTGAAGAGCCCGATTGCCTCGCTGAAACTTTATTTGCAAACCATGACTCGTCGCACCGTCGATGAGCAGCAGCAGCAAGACTTTCACCAAATCATGCTGGAGGATGTCGAACGTCTCGATCTGTTGATCAACCATCTACTTGATGCGGCGAGAATCGATCGAGGGGGAGATACAGTCAGCGACGAACCCATTCGTCTCGACCAACTGCTTGAGCAATGCGGCACCGCCACCTGCGTGCGGTACCGTCTGCCAAAGGAAACTGTCGATATTGAATCGCCGGAAGTGACCATTCGCAGCCAGTTGATTCAGCTCGAGATTCTCTTTCGAAACCTGGTCGACAATGCGGTGAAATACGCCGGTTCGCCGCCCGCCGTCGAGATTTGCGTTCGATTGCAACCCGATGAGAAAGTCACCGTTTCGATCATCGACAATGGGCCTGGAATTCCGCCTCACTTGCGGAGAAAAATTTTCGGTCGCTTCATTCGCTTGGGAAACGAATTGGAACGAAGCACGCCTGGAACCGGGCTTGGACTCTACCTTGTTCGAACCGTCGTGAAGGGCGTCGGTGGCAGCATCCGTGTTCAGGACCGAGAGGGCGGACACGGCACAGAATTTGAAGTCACCCTCGCCGGGGTTGTTCCAACGGTTGCCCCAACCAGTTAGCGTTTGAGTCATTCGTTCCCGCATCTGAAAGTGTCATGCGACCCCATATCCTCGTCGTTGAAGACGAAAAGCATCTCGGCGTTGGAATCAAATACAACCTTGAGGCCGAGAACTATCGCGTCACATTGGTCGAGGACGGCCCCACGGCGCTCAAGCTCGTGGACGTCTCGGCTGACTCCGTCGATTTGATCGTGCTTGACCTGATGCTTCCTGGGATGAGCGGCTACACGGTTTGTGAAACGATACGTGACGCCGGCATAACCATTCCCGTGCTGATGCTGTCTGCCAGGACGCTCGCCGAGGACAGGACGCGCGGATTCGACGTTGGCGCAAACCAGTACATGAGCAAACCATTCGAATTAGACGAATTGCTCAGCCGAATCAAAAACCTTCTGCAAGCGAGCGGAAACAAGACTGCCCCCGCTGCGACACCGCGCGTGCGTGAAAGCGTTTCCGAGGTCGAATTTGGAAATGTGAGCGTCAACTTCGAGACGCACGAAGCGATTGTCGCCGAAAAGGCGGTCCGAATGACTCCCAAAGAATTGAAACTTCTTCGGTACTTCGTGGAGAACCCAGATCGCGTGATCAGTCGAAACGAATTGTTGAATGAAGTCTGGGATATTTCGGGCAATCTGCAGACACGCGCGGTGGATCAATTCATCGCCAGACTGCGCAAGATTATCGAACCCAATACAGCCGCGCCAGTTCATCTCCTAACGATTCGGGATGCCGGCTATCGGTTTGTCCTCTGCCCACGCGATGGAGTCGCGACTGGGAGCGATTCCGTCGATCATGAGCACGACGCTGCGGACGAAGGTGTCGCCAGCGAGTCCATTCCCGACGATGTGGGCGACTAGCCGGCTCTCATCCGATCTGACGGACCAAAACGATTCGTAGACGCCGCTGTTGCCGTACGCGAGACGTTTGCCGCCAGCACGAGCGAGGTGAGTCGACAACTCGGCGACGCAATCTCTGCCCTCGCCGTCCCTGTTCTGTGCGCATGAATTTTGTGCGCGCATAAAAAAAGCTCCCGGAAAGAACGTTGTCCTAGGGGGGCGGAGGACGACGCGCTTCAAATTCCGGGAGCCGGTGGATTGGAGTTCGACAGAGACATTGGCTTCCTTGCCGGACTCGTCGAACACATTCGCGACTCACTTAGATACTGTCGAGTCACATCCGTGTAACTACCACAAGTACCTTGTCCGCAGCAATCGAATAAATGATTACCAGTGCGAGACCTGTTCGTCTTGAACGCCAAATGCTGGTTGCTTGTCTCCAAGCCCTCAACATGTGGCGGAGGATAGGGACTTGCTTTTCCAAGGGTCAAGGCGGATTCGCCTCTGAAATTCATTTTTTGGAATCCGAGAGTTTCACAGCGGATCCAAGCAACGTCTTTGGCAGGGCGACAGGAACAGAAACGGCTGCCGTGAATGGCCCGCTCTATGCGAGTTCAGACGCGAACTGCTGATCCTTCGCCTTCTCGATCGCGCGTGAAACGACCTGCTGGAAATCCTCGCTTGGCTTCGCCTCCGCAAGCCCTACCGCCAGTGGCGGGCAACCATCCTCACCGCTGGAGATCCCAATCGACTCCGCAGAGCGGCAAATCTGATCCCCTAACTGAAGCGCCGTTTCATGATCAGCACTCGGCAAGCAAATCAGCAGCGTGGTGTTATCAATTGCACCCATTCTGTCGACCGATCTCAGTGGCGCGCGTACTACCTGCAACAACGATCGAATCGCAGAATTCCCAAGGCCGGGTGAGCACACGACGGCCATCAGATGCATCGTCACGGACTCTTTCGTACGACTGCGTATCTCAGCGAAGGATTCCTGCAGCGAATCTTCATCCGGAAGCGAGGCAAAAACCCGCGACTTGACGGACGAAACGTTCTGCAAACTTGATTCGCCCCTCTCCTCGCTCCCTTGCATCCCTTCCGACTCACCAAGTTGCCCGGCCGACTCAATTCGGTGCGGCGTCGTGCCTTCCATCCAATGCCCGCAATCTCGACCCTGCTCCTTGGAACAGTAAAGTCCATCGTCGGTACGCTGCAGCCAGGCCTCGGCGGTTTCCTTCTCACGGAGATCTGCGACACCTGCTGATGCCGCGACCCTCAGTTGCTCGCCCTCGAACTCGATCACTCGCTGCCCGATCGCGATTCGCGCCTTCTCGATAAGAGCTCGTCCCTGCTCAATGTCGCATTCATCAAGGACGATGGCAAATTCCTCGCCGCCAAATCTCGCAACGAGGCCGTGCACGTGAAGATGAGAATGCAAGACATTCGCGACCACCTTCAAAACTTCGTCACCAGCGCGATGGCCGTAAACGTCATTGAAATTTTTGAAGTGATCGACATCCAACAAGGCAAGCGTGCCGGCGTTTCCCGCCCCCAATTGATGGCGTTCGGACAAATGTCGATCGAACGCCCGACGGTTCGGTACTTGAGTCAACGCATCCGTTTCCGCCCGACGCTCGGCAGATTCGATTTGAACGGTCTGCAGCTCAATACGGTCTCGCGCCAAGTTTAACTGGGCCTGCATGGCCTCGTTCGAAGCAATCAGCTGGCGGACCGCATCGGAGACATCATCCGCCGACGTTTCGGCACCGGTCTTGATCAACGATTTATTCACCGCTTCAACACGGCTTTGATGCGCGTCGACATCAGCGGCCATCACCGAGGCAAATTCTCGCAGTTGATTGGCAGCCTGCGACATTTGCTGCGATGTCAGCTCAGCAGTCGCGGAGTCAACGGTATCAGGCTCGTCCCAGCGTTCGTGATCCAGACCAGAAAACGCGTGCATGATCCAGCCGCAGACAAGTCCGCCTCCGGCACAGCTGACCGTGATAGCCACGTCGAGCCACATGATGCACGTTTCCCAAATAAGAATGAAGTGAAGAGCTCATGCTCTATTTTCACGACTAGCGGGTATCTAGGTTGCAGGCGTGCTTCGGTCAAACGGGGAGTGATTTCAGAACACGTTTCCGCTCAATTGACGCGATCTCTTAAGAATGCATCCGTGGCAACCCGTAAATCCCGCAACATCGCATCCGCAACGCGTGCGTGACGCTAGCAATCCAGAGATACGAGTCCGACTCACCGTTGGAAACAGATTCGTGCGCATCAAAAGAAGCACCGAAACGAATTATGTGAGATTCGCGTAGGCAATTATTCGGTGATGTGACATATTTCAACAAGGAAGTGTTTTCACGCACCTCCCAACGGACGCTTGTGAGACAATCGTCCGAATCATCAGCACCGGGGACAACTCAATGATTGAGACCAATCAACGCGAAATCACACAAGCTGCTTGCGACGTCTTAGCCAACAGTTCCGTTCGTGAGCTTCGGCAGCTTCGAGTCGATGGCACCGCCAATCAACTGCAACTCAGCGGCCGCGTCCGAAGCTTCTACCACAAGCAACTCGCTCAAGAAACGGTTCGGTCGGTCGCCGGCGGAATGCAAATGGTCAATCACGTCCGAGTCTCGGGCTAATCGACTTTCGCTACCTTGTCACCCGTGGTGACGAGGAACAGAACATCAATACCGTCGACGCTCGACGGTGCGGGTATGGTAGCATCGCCCAGCCCAAGTCGTGTCCGAGCAAATGCGAAGACGCCCGTTTCCGATCCATTCGTTGATCGGCAGTGACCGCGACTCATCGGCAAACACGCTTCTCTCCGCATCCTGCCCGATCGGCCTCTTGTGGACACCTGAGATCGGCTTCCCTCGGGCGGAAATTGCGCGGTCGGACGCAGTCTGGATCCGTGCGTCCTGGCACACATCTCCAGCGATCGCGCGGCACCGCACGCCACAAATTCGCAAAACAGGGTGATTCAACCCGAGTTGAGTTTGGCATTCTGCTTGCGGCAAATATCTCCTCCAGCGGAAAACGGCAACTACCCGGCTGAGAGATCTCCCATGAAAGTACTATTGGCTATCGACGGCTCGAAGTGTTCTGAGGATGCGGCTCGCCTGCTTTCACATTTGCCGCACACAGAAAAACTCGACGTGACGATCCTGTCCGTCATCGCCCCTCCTATCACTGCGTTCTATTCGCCGGCGAAACAAGTCATGGAGGAATTCACCGAAGACGACCGGAGATTTGCGAAGAAGCGACAGGAATCGACCGAGCGATTGTTTTCCGGTGCCAACGCAACCGTGCAAACAAGGATACGTGAAGGTCGCCCTGCCGAAACAATCGTTGATTGTGCGGAAGCCTGGGGAGCGGACTTAATCGTTCTCGGCGCGAAAGGACACTCGCAAATCAATCGCATCCTGCTTGGTGGCACAAGTGACTATGTCGCCACGCACGCCCATTGCAGCGTCCTCGTCGTTCGCCCTTCCGCCGATCGCGACGGCGACGCCACCGACCTCAAGGTAGCGGTTGCCTATGACTCTTCGAATGCGAGTCGTGCATCGTTACAGGAACTACTTCTATTTGACTGGGGAGCCCACACCGACATCACCGTCGTCGGCGTTGCCGGCTACAGCCCTGTCTTCAATCCGGAATTCGGATTCAATCCAGAAACGCTGAAACGAGAGGCAAAGAACGCCTTGCAACAAGCTCGCGTACAAATGAAGTCGAAGGTCGCGAACATTCACGACGAGGTGATCGAGTATGATCACGTCGCGGAAGGCCTGGTCAAATACACCGAAGACAACGACACCGACTTGATTGTGATCGGTGATACAGGACGATCGACTCTTGCCCGCGCACTTCTGGGGAGTGTTTCGCGTCATGTTCTACGTCATGCGAAGTGCGGGGT
>JBPCVD010000459.1:0-12657 GCA_051010815.1 Rubripirellula sp. | reverse complement strand
CTGCTTGTACTTCAGTTCCGAAGCTACATCCAACCCCTGCTGATCCTGGCGATCGTTCCGTTCGGGATGATCGGTGCGGTATGGGGACACGCCGTGCTCGGGCTTCCATTGACTCTGTTCAGCATGTTCGGCTTGGTCGCCCTGTCCGGAGTCGTGATCAATGACTCGATCGTGCTCATCGACTTTATCAATTCGCGAGTTCGGGACGGCATCCCGATTCGACAGGCACTGCTGGAGTCTGGCGAGCGGCGATTCCGTCCCATTATGCTGACGAGCATGACGACAATTGCTGGCCTGATCCCACTCATGCTTGAGCGGTCGTTTCAAGCTCAACTTCTCATTCCGATGGCGGCAAGTCTTGCCTTCGGCTTGATGCTTGCGACCTTCCTGGTCCTACTGCTGGTCCCGACCTTCTACTCGCTCTATGTCAGTTTCTTGGAGTTGATTGGCGTCTCTCTCTCGGAAGAGGCTGAGTAGAAACTCTTCCCGAAGCTGGTCCGATAGATCAAGTTCGCAAACCCGATCGCAAGAGCGAATTCATCGGGCCCTCGGAACCAAATCCGTCGGAAAACGGCTCGAGTGTTTAGGAGCGGCGACTAGCTGATAAGGTCGAGAGCAGATGAGAAAGCTGATTCTGGCTGTGGCTCTCTTGTTGAATACCACAGCCCCGGTTGAACATTGATTGCCCAACCGTGCGTGCGGGAACACATAATCCTCAGTCGGGAATGATCAGCTAGCGCGACCGACGTCGATTACTTGAACGGCAGCACGCTTTGATACCGTTTGCGAGCCGAGCGACCGTCAACCGTCTTCCATCATTTCGTCGGTGATATTCAGATTCGTGCTGACATTCTGAACGTCATCGTGCTCGTCGAGGTTTTCAAGCAGGCGGACCACTTTCTTCGCCGTCCCCGCATCCACGTCCAGGGTCGTTTGCGGCAAGCGAGTCACTTCTTTGACCTCTGCTTCTAATTCGGCGCCTTGAAACGCTTCATCAAGCTCCTGATAGAGATCTGGCGTGCAAGTCACCTGCAACTTTCCGTCGCCCGTGTTTTCGACGTCATCACCGCCGTTCTCCAAGGCGATCTCCATGACCTTCTCCTCATCGGCGGCCTCAGCATCAAAGATGAAGAGCCCCTTGCGGTCGAAGAGGTACGCCACACATCCCGACTTGCCGATTTCTCCACCAAGTTTGGCGAAGATCGATCGCAGTTCAGGACCCGTTCGGTTTCGATTATCCGTGAGCGTCTCGCACATCACCGCGACGCCGCCAGGACCATAACCCTCGTAGAGAATCTCCTCCAGATCTCCACCAGCCAACTCTCCAGTCCCGCGTTTGATCGCTCGCGCAATATTGTCCTTGGGCATGCTGAGCGCTTTGGCATCGTCGATCGCCTTTCGTAGACGAAAGTTCGTCGAAGGATCTCCGCCACCACTTTTCGCCGCGACAATGATCGCCTTGCTTAGCTTGCTCCAAAGCTTCCCACGTTGGGCATCCACGCGACCCTTCCGGTGCTGGATGTTAGCCCACTTCGAATGTCCTGCCATGTCAGATCTTGAGATTCAGTGAAAGGGCGTGTTCACAACGAGGTTGAGAACGCGAACGGGAAATAACGGAAAGTCCTTACGGAAAACGACTCACCGAGGCTTCCGCTTGGTCAGCTTCCGATTGGTCGATTTTTTGGAGGCTTTTTTCGGTGTCGCTTTCTTGCTGGCAGTCTTCTTGGAAGCCGACTTCTTGCTCGATGCTTTCTTTGCGGGAGGAGCCTTCTTTACGGGCTTCTTCGCAGACTTCTTTGCCGGCTTCTTCGCAGACTTTGCCGGCTTCTTCTCGGCAACCTTTTTCTTGCTGGTCTTCTTCGCGGCGTCGACCTTCTTCGAGGCCTTACTTGTTGCCGCGGCTTTTTTCGCCGCAGGCTGTTTCTTGGCAGGAGCTTTCGATGCTGTCGCTGGCTTTGCCGGAGGCTTCGCGACTGCCCGTGGCTCGACCTTAATCGGCTCCTTCTTGACAGCTTCTCGCTTCGGCGCGGCCTTGCCCTTCTTTTTGGGTGCGTTCTTGGCTTCTTCCGCCGCAATCGCTGCGGCGATTTCGGCCGCCGCCTTCTCTTCGACCTTGCGTTTAACGGCTCGCTTCTTCGCCGCTTTCTTGCTCACGAGCCATTCGTCCAACCGCTTGCTCGATCCTTTGCTAACCGCGTCCAGCATCGTTCGAGCCGTCTTGTCTTTCGTGCTCTTGTTCAATGCCACCGCGGCTTGGTGCAGCAATCCGGAAAACTCGATTCCCTTGCTCTTTGGAATCGCTCGCTCCAAGCCCGGCACTTTTCCTGCCATCGCCTCCGGCTGCGTCGCGATCTCGGTGGCCAGCATGATCACCATCGCGGAGTAGTCGACTGGGATCGAATGCCCGCCAAGTCCATGTTGGACGGTGTAGCTCAGAACAAATGGCGTCATCCCAGGCATTTTGTCGAACTTGTTGACCGCTTTCCCCAAGTTCTCCTTCTTGAGATGGTCAAGATCAAAGGTGTAGAACTCTTCAAAGATTGCCTGCAGATTGCTTTTGAGGCGGCGGGCAGCCTTGAGCGACTCAGGCAGACGCGACAGCACTTGGGCGAGTTCGGTGACCGTGGTGACGCGAACTTCATTCCAGTCGTAAAACTCTTGCTCGCACTTGGCCATTCCTTCGTCAGCCAGTTCTGCGGGCGCATCCTCCAACAGGGATGCGTAGAGAACATGCTCGAGTAGCGGGCGTGCCGGCTGGGCTGGGAGCGGCTTGTAATGCTTCTTAAGAGCGGTGTTGAGTTTACCGATCAGGGTTGCACGCGTACTTGCAGACATCTTGTTGTGGCAGATCGAAGGTTAGTATTGGGACGATCGCAGACACGATCATGAACGAGGAGGGTCACCCGATGGGTGAGCAGGATTCGGCTCCGCAGCCTTGTCCACCTGAGATTGTGATTGAACCGACGAAGATTCCGAGTCCGTCGAGGAAGCATTGCCACTGTTTTGCGGCTTTCGCTCCCCATCGACAGGCTCTGCGTCGGGGTTTTTGGATTCCGCGTCGACGACGGGACCAGGGTCGGCCTCAGGATCCGGTCCGGCGTTCCCCGAGTCGTCTTTCTCTCGCTTGATCTTCTCAAGGATCTCGCCCACCAGAAGCGACTGCTGGATCCCCTTGTCGATCACGAATTGCAATCGAGGAGTGTGGCGAGCATCGATCCTGGCGGCGATTTTGCTTTGCAGGAACCCGGCAGCATTCTGTAGTCCACGCAACGACAATTGCTGCTGACTTTCATCACCCATGATGCTGACGGCGATCTTTGCCTCGCGCATGTCGGGGCTGACTTGCACGCCCACAACCGTGACATCCTGAACGCGAGGATCCCGAAGCTCGGTCAATATGGAAGCCGCAACGACTTCTCGAATCGCTTCGGCGGCTTTGAGCAAACGTCGACTAGTCACGAATGGATTTAGGGTTGAAGGTCTTGAATCGGAATCGGACACTGACCGACGCGTGAGTCCCGAAAAGCCTGTCGAACTCCGGCGAACCGGCCGGACAGTCTCAGGCGTGCCGGCGAGCAACTTGGAGCCCACCATGCTCATGGTGAACGTCCGAGGAGTTCACCGCGAGTCGACACGGACTGAAGTCGCGTGAGCCAGCGGTAATCGCCAGCGAAAGGCGCTCTAATCGAGGGTCCTGGCGACCTCTTCGATTCGATACGCCTCGAGCACGTCATCTTGTTTGATGTCGTTGAAGCCCTGCAGTCGAATGCCGCATTCCATGCCGCGCGGAACCTCTTTGACATCCTCCTTGATTCGCTTGAGCGAATCGAGCGGATAGTCGCCAATGGTTCGGCCATCGCGATTGACGCGAATCCGGCAACCACGCTGAATCGATCCCTGAGCCACATAGCAACCAGCAATGGTGCCAACACGACTGATCGAAAACACCTGTTTGACTAAGGCACGACCCAATTCGACGACGCGTTCCTCAGGCTTCAATCGGCCCTCGATCATCGCTTTGATGTCATCGGTCAGTTTGTAAATCACATCGTAACGCCGGACTTCAACGTTGCGTTCATCGGCAAGCGAACGTGCTTGCTCGTCCGGGATCACGTTGAAGGCTGCAATCACTGCGTCGGACGCCGAGGCAAGCGTGACGTCTGCAAGCGTGACACCGCCAACGCTTCGCTGCAAAACGCGAACTTCGACTTCGGGGTTGTCCAGCTTGCTGAGTTCTTTGTCGATCGCCTCTAACGATCCTTTGACATCGGCACGAACGATCAGGTTCAGTTTGGCCTTCTCTTGCTGCTGCCCAAGTCGACCATCCTGAAGCATTTCTTGGAAGTTCTCGAATGAGACCTTCGTGGTCACGCCGGAAAGACTCTCCTGACTGGTGGCATGAGCTCGAGTCCCCGCAATTTCGCGTGCCTTGCTGATATCATCCAGCACGTGAAAACGTTCGCCCGCCCCGGGTGCCTGGTCAAAGCCCATCACATTGACGGGTGTACTTGGGCCAGCCTCTTCGAGCGATTCTCCAGTCAACGTATCGGACATGGCTCGGACGCGACCGTGGGCGTCGCCACAGACCACCACATCACCGACTCGCATCGTTCCATTCTGAACGACCAGTTTGGCGACCACACCTCGATCGCCCTGCTGCTCGGACTCGAGACAAACCCCCAACGCGGAACGCTCAGGATTCGCCGTGTACTCGTTCAACTCGGCAATGGTCAGAAGCGTTTCCAACAACTCGTCCATGCCAACACCTTTGATGGCACTCGTGGGGACGACCTCAACATCGCCACCCCACTCACTCGGCGTCAGCTGGTGCTCCGTCAATTGAGTCATCACACGATTGGGATCGACCCCTTCCAAATCGATCTTGTTCATTGCCACCACGATCGGAACCTCAGCAGCCTTTGCGTGACTGATTGCTTCCTCCGTCTGAGGCATGATTCCGTCATCGGCAGCAACCACCAAGACGGCGATGTCGGTCACGTTCGCACCTCGTGCACGCATTTCAGTGAATGCCTCGTGACCCGGCGTATCGACGAAGGTAACGCTTCGCCCATCTTTTTCCACTTCGTAGGCGCGGATGTGCTGCGTGATTCCGCCCGCCTCTCCACTGACCACATCGATTCCGATCAGGTAGTCAAGCAAACTTGTTTTTCCGTGATCAACGTGACCCAGGAAGGTCACGATGGGAGCTCGAGGAACAAGCATGTCAGGCGTGTCCTCCATCTCCTCCAATTCGGAGATCAGCGAATCCTCAAGCGTTTCTGATTCCTTCAACTGAATGGAGAGATCGAGTTCCGCAGCAATCGCTTCGGCCGTTTCCAAGTCAACTTCCGAGTTGATGCTGATTCCAGCTTGCAATCCCATCCCCATCAGCGTGCCAAGCACTTTTCCAACAGGAACGCCAGCTGCTTCGGAAAAGGAGCGAATGGTGCAAGGCAGTTCCAGCACCACCGCGTCTTTTCTGGGTGCCGCAGTGTTCACGCCTTTCCGACGCTTCTGCATTCGGTTGGAACGCATCGAACGTCCGCCGTAACCACCTTGGTCTAGCGAAACGCGACCACGACCTTTACCCCGTGTCCGCTCAGCTCGCGGGCTGGCCATTCCAGCCAACTTTTTCCGAGGCTTATCGTCTTCCCCTTCACCTCGCTTCTTGTCGCCGGTGAAGCCACTCAAACCGCCTGCCCGCTTCGCAGCGGCTCCGCCCGAGCGTTTCTTCTCCGTGTCTTCCTTGGCCAATTGCTCCAACGGAGCACGCATGCCCTGCCGATGCCCCGCGATCACATCCTTGCTCAGCTTTACATCCGGCTTTTGAGCTTTCGGCTCACCCGCGGCAGGCTTGGCAGCCTGTGGCTCGGCGACCTCGGGCAATGACGCCATTTTCACATTGATTCGGGGCTCGCGTCGCTTACCCTTGGGCGCGTCAACTTTCCGATCGGGGCTACTCGAGGCAGGTCGGTCCAAAGACCGCATCTTCCCTCCAGCGCCGATCGCGGAATCGCGACGTACCGGTGCGACGGGGTCGTTGGCACCCGCGTTCTTTCGAATCCCCATCCGACTCTTGATCCGACTTCCGAGCGTTCCGGACTTCGCAGCGGCGACAGGCTCAGCGGGCGCGGGCGTTACGGGGTCTGCAACAGACGGGGCTGGCGTCGGCTCAACCACAGCGGGAGCTTCCGGTTCAGGCGTGGGCTCCGCGACTTCGGCGGCAACCTCTTTTTCCGCCGCGGGCTGATCCTCGACGGCCGGTTGATCCTCCACCGAAGACGGATCTGCTTCATCGGCACCACGTGAACTGCGGCCTACCTTGATAGACACTGGCTTACGTTCTTTGGGGACGGCGTCTCGGACGGCACCGGGCGCAGTGGATGATGGCGCCGCGGCAGCAGGTGCAGCGGGCTTTGCGGCCCCAGCTAAATGGTCTCGAACCTTCTGGGTCTCTTCGTCGGTGAGACTTGCCAGAGCCGAGCCTTTGCCGGTGATTCCGACTTTCTTGACCAGATCAACGAGATCCTTACTGTCAATATTCAGTTCTTTTGCGAGCGCGTAAATGCGTGCGGGCACGTGCGAAAATCCTGTCGATTCGTTTGGGAACCCGCCGAGCGAATGTTGTAATTCGTTGAGTTTCGTACGGGGAAATGCCCGATTCGCGGGCGGGTTCAAAAAATGCGTTAGGTCACATAAAGGTATTCCTCCATCGCCGCAGCAAGTCCGAAGACCTTCCACGTCGGGGATGATTTCAACGACTCCCCAGAGCCATGCCTGGTTCAACTGATCCCTACGATAGCGAAAAAGATCGCTGGCGAAGAGGTCTGCCTAGGCACTTTATGACGGAATCGGGGCAACTTTTTTGCCGCATTTCGCGGCAGCAGCAATTCGCTGAAGGCCGATTCAGTTCTTCTCAGAGGCTGCCGACTCAGCCTCAGAGGCCGAATCATCCCCTTCCGGAGCAGCCTCTTCAGAAGCCTCGGTCTGCTCAGCGACCTCCTCGGAAGCCTCGGAAACCGCCGGCTCGGGCGACTCGGACGGCTCCGCATCGGATTCACCAGCCTCCGAAACCGCCTCCGAATCAGTTTCAGACGGATCTGCTTTCGCCTCCCCGCCCTCGGGAGCCGCAGGCTCGGCGATACCCGCCGCCTCAGCTTCCTTCTGCAATTGCTCGCGCTCGCGACGGGCACGCCGCTCGGCTGCGGCTGCCTCTTCCGCTTCTTCCGCCATCGTCTCCGCTACATCGACGATTCGGTCGACATCTTCGGCAGGAAGGCCGCTCATTTCCATGAACATATCGGGCTCGATCACGGAAAGGTCATCGTAGGAGAGATACCCTTGCTCCACCAAGCTCTGAGCAATCTCTTCGGTGACTCCAGCGATTTGACTGAATCCGGTCACCGCCCGCTCGATCTGATCTTCCAGCTCCGAGCCTGTCATGATTTCGATATCCCAGCCGCAAAGCTTGCTGCCGAGCCGAACATTCTGTCCGCGACGACCGATCGCAAGGGAAAGCTGGTCTTCTTGAACCAACACAATTGCCCGACCGATCATATCGCACAACAAGACTTGTTCGACTTCGGCCGGCTGCAAAGCATTGGGAATCAAGACTTCAGGGTCATCGCTGTAGCGGACGACATCGATATGCTCGCCGGCCAACTCTTCGCGGACCGCCTTGATTCGGCTCCCACGGTAACCAACGCAGACGGCAATCGGATCGACCTGACTATCGACGCTGCTTACCGCAACCTTGCTGCGATAGCCGGGCTCTCGACTGATCGACTGAATCGAGATGATTTCCTCGCCGATTTCGGGAATCTCTTGCTCGAAAAGCCGTTGAACCAATTGGGGACGAGTCCGACTGAGCACAACTCGCACGCGGTTGCCAGTGGCTCGAACCTCAAACACAACGGCGCGGACACGCTCACCTGCGTGCAGTGTCTCGCCCGGAATCTGCTCGCTTCGTGGCAGAATCGCCTCGACGTTTCCTAAGTTGACAGTCGCGACACCCCCATCAGCGCGGCCAATGATCCCGCTAACGATTTCGCCAATCTGCTCGCGATACTCCAGCATCAAGGAATCGCGTTCCGCTTCCTTGACCTTCTGAATGATCACCTGCTTGGCAGTTTGAGCGCCAATTCGACCGATCTGGTCGTCACCCAAAGGCTCGCCAGCGAGGATCGCGTTAATTCGACCATTCTCACGATCGAGCTGCACAGTAATATCGGCTTCCTCTCCATATTGTCGTTTCGCAGCAGTCTGCAATGCCGACTCAATCGCGATGAAAACCAACTCCTTGTCAATGTTCTTCTCGCGGTGGAGCGAATCAACGTAACGAAGGATGTCTTGGGGATTCATAACGACACTGATGTGTTAGGAAGGTCCGAACGCTGAAAATGCCCAAAAAAACTGCCCGAACCTTTTCGGGCCCGGGCAAGCGATTTTGCGCGTCGTTGACATGACCTTATCGGTATGGCCACTGGGTGTCAACCAAGACAGAAGGCCTTATTCTCACGCCTACCGCAGCCTTAAACGTCCCCTCTGTTGGAACCGAGACTCGAACACGAAGTACACCGTAAGTGGGACGTGCGATCGCATCACGCACATCCTGAACGACGAATGTGCGATGCGGATTGTTGGGCAGGAATTCGCGGTCGGAATCCCGCTTTGTCCTTAGCCTGAATCGAGTCGATCGTTCGGTCCACCCAAGCACTGGCCGGAGCGACTGACGCAGCGGAAGCCTGACATCCGCAATCGCGTCCTGACCAAACTCCAACGGCATGGACCAGCGAATCGGCTTCGCTTGGGCATCGGTATAGTCGCCACCCAACAGATCAACGCGAGGCATCAATTCGAACGTCGCGTTTGCCCGCCACAATACCGGCTGATCCTCACGATCGAGCAAAACGATTTGAGCACGCCATCCATCCGGCTCCGCATCGGCGTCCAAGTTAGCGAGCTCAGCTGTCAACGCGACGGAAACCGGCCGAGAGCGTATGCGTTTTGGGACCGCGCCACCGGAAGAGTTGTCTTGAATTGGCAAGCAGAACGCCGGCGCTGAACTGACACCGTCGAATGCCATCGATGTGGCAGCGCAAGGAACACAGTCCGTCTGTGGGGATTGTGCCGACGCAAACCCCGCAACGGATATCAAGACCGCCGCGAAGATCAATGTGAGTGTCTGCCGTCTACGCGACTGACGTTTCCGATCGCTTTCGCCAGTTCGATCATTCTGTGTCGCTTTCCGATGAAAAGAGCTGATCACCACTGTCCTTTCTTAGGCGTGAACCATGCTGGGAACAGTTGTCTGGACGCAAAGCGAAGGCCAAGGCTGCAGTTTCTGCAGCCCAAGAGATCAAACGCTCTGCGGAGTGGCGTTTTTAACGACGCGGAAATGCGACACCTTTTACGGCGTGCTAAGGATGCATCAAACGCCGTTGCGATTTATTGACGGATGATTCCCAGAGTCAACATGGAAGGCCCACCGATCCCCCTGGATGGCATGTGCCGGTTAGTGTGATTGCAACTTTGCGTAACCCCCGACGGTGTGGGTAAAACTTAATGGAAAAGTCTTCGCCCCAAGTTCTGCGCACTAGTCGCGTCGTAGGGTTGTTTGCAATTCGGACAGGAAAAATGTGGGTCCTTCGGCCTGCAAACACCGCGATTTGCGAACTTTCGTCGCGTCCCATTAACTTCGCGACGCTGAACCGACTTCTGATCAAAGGGCTTACTAATGATGAATCGCCAAAAGCGAAGAGGCTTCTCATTAATAGAGATGGTAATCGTCATCCTCATCTTGGGGATCATTGCTGCAGTTGCCGCACCACGCATGTTCGACACCGCTGCAACGGCAGAGCAGAACACAACGCGACAACAACTTGCGGTTCTTCGAAACGCAATTGAGATGTATCGAGCACGATCTGGAATCTATCCAGGCGTCAACGATCTCCCCAATGCCATGGCCACCATGCTCAATGGCCCCTTCCCAGCACCCTCCATCGGCACTGCTCGCGGTGATGCGGATGTCTATTACGACAGCGATGCTGACGTTAGCACACCGGTCACTCCAGATTCAGCTCAGATCGGTGGTTGGGCTTACAAAGCGGCCAACGGATCGCTGAAGTTGAACGTGGAAGTCAATGAACTTGGCGCCGAATGGTAGCGCCGTTGCGATTTCGACATCGGGGAAGCATCTAGCCCATTGCTATCCCGATGCTGCAATCACCGAGCTCGACATTGGACTTTTCGTCCGAATCTTCCGGCCGGATTGAGAATCGCATCAGTGGCGGGCCCATCAATCGACTCCAAGCGTTTCCCCCCGCTGTGACCACGAAGCTGAGCCTATGGCTCAACCGCATTTCAGCGTTACCGGCCATACATTGCTATGACACACCAACCCACAACAGTATTAATCGCGGAAGATGATCCGGTATTCCGACGGGTGATGGGTTTCTCAATCGCCAAGTGCGGATTGACGGTCGAGTCCGTCGGTCATGGACAAGCAGCGTACGAGCGTCTTCTACAAGGTGGAATTCACTTCTTAGTGACCGACCACCAGATGCCAATTTGCTCTGGCCTGGAACTTCTGGAGAAACTTGCCAATTCGCAAGAGGCGTACTTTCCGCCGACCATCCTTTGCACCGCGAAGGGACTTGAACTGGACAGCCAGGGTCTTGAGTCGCGATACAACTTGGTCGCTGTGATGCACAAACCGTTCAGTCCCCGAAAACTTGGAGATCTGATTCTGTCGCGGATCGGTAGCCCAGCAATACCAGCCACGAATCCCTCGGCCGGTATCACTTCGACAGCCCCTCCGATCGCCCCGCACTTGGGTCCAACACCTACCGAGGTCGCCGGCGATGCTTGACCACAAACGCCCACGAGCTTCGGCGGCAGAATCGATGCCAACCGAGTCTCCAGTCGGCCAAAAACGAAATGCACAACGCGCCCTGCTCGGTACAACACGAGTCGGGTTTGTTTACTTTGCGCTGGTAGCCTGCTTGGTGCTCTTCGGGTTCTGTCTCCATATGCTTCCGCAAGCAGAGCGTTACCAAACGGTGATGTGGGGGACAGCATTGGCCATATGCTGCGTCGGCGGATTGACCGCCATGAGTTCTGTTCGCACGCTTCGCGTGATCGAGTCGGAGCTCTGTCGCGACAAGAAAGGGCAACGCGGCTGGCAGTCCGCACGCCCGATCGCGAGCAGCGATCCCTTGGCTGTCGGCTGGAACCAACTGCTCGAAGATGCGGCGGAGAGTCATGACACCGATCGCAACGCGAGAGGCCCAGCCGACCTGGACCAAGAAGTCATCACGCTCGCACGAGCCATGCGTGGCCTGCCTGTTGCTTGGGTAATCACCGATGGTGAAGGCGTGATCCGATTTTTAGGGCCAGCTGCCTGCGGACTGCTGAATCTATCTGAAGAAGAAAACCATGTCGGCCGAGACCTGCCGGAACTGATCGGCCTTCGCGAAGAGTCAGACGATACCGCGCAAGCAGCGCTCGATCGCATGCTAGGCCCGATTCGAATGCTGCACGAACGACGGACCGTCAACATTTCGTCGCGGCAATTGCATCTGCGAATCACACGATCACACCTCAGTGGCAGAAGCGGTGATGGTGAAGGCCTTGCCTGGGTCCTCGCTGACATTACTCAACAACGAATTGCCACCGAAGCACGCGATCAGTTCCTGATGACGGCAACGCATGAACTGCGCACGCCATTGAACAATCTGCAGGCCTACGCAGAAGCGATCCAAGAGGAGGACGGGCTGGAGCTCGAACGCCAAAAGGAGTTCTGCAACATCATCAACAGCGAAGCGAATCGCTTAGGACGATTGGTTGACCAACTGCTGACGGTCAGCCAGATGGAAGCTGGATCGATGGTCGCGAATCGTCACGAACTTGAATTGCTACCGATGCTTGAATACGCCACGGAACAGGTGCGTGGGCAAGCCGAACAGAAGCAAACAACGCTGACATCCAATCTGTCAGCCAAGCTTCCGACAGTCTTCGGAGATCGCGATAAACTGCAGGCCGCTTTGGTCAATCTTGTCGGGAATGCGATCAAGTACACGCCCGAACACGGCAATGTGGTCCTTCGATGCTCTGCGGATGAACGCTGGATTCGCATCGATGTCGAAGATGACGGCCCCGGCATTCCGGATGAAGAGCACATGAAAGTGTTCGAAAAATTCTATCGCGGAGCCTCAACCCAAGAGACCGACCACCGAGGCAACGGGCTTGGACTTGCTTTCGCTCGAGAGATCGCGCGTTTGCACGGGGGCGACATTGAATTGCAGAGCACCGTCGGGGACGGTTCTGTCTTCACATTGCGTTTGCCGGTTGGTGGTCGTTCCAGGTCCGGCGTGTAACACGTCCAAGACGTAATTTGGGGGAAGTCATGTCACGTCTCGATCGACACGGTGCGGTATCAGTTCTGCGCCCTAGCGGGCCGCTTCGCGGAGAAACGCTAGATCCGCTGGATCAGCAGGTACGTCCGTTGTTGTCCGGCGGTGTCCCCTACATCGTCGTCGACCTCTCCGCCCCGCCTCTCCTCGACGGCGCTGGCCTCGCCTGTCTCCTCTACTTCGCCGCCCCCTGCTTTCTCCTCTTCTTCTTCCTTCTCCTCTCTCCTTCCTTTTCCCTTTTCTT
>JBPCVD010000458.1:0-6595 GCA_051010815.1 Rubripirellula sp. | reverse complement strand
TTCCTGGGCACCGAACGAACGGGCGTCATTGCGGATCGTGAGTTTTCCGTGCCCGAGTCCATGAGCGAGGTAGAGACGCTTTGGGATCAAGGAATCGGGGATGGATGGTCTTCGTTCGCTGTTGCGGGCGACCGCGCCGTGACGCTTGAGCAGCGAGAGGATCTGGAGGCGGTGACTTGCTATCGACTGAGTGATGGCGAGTTACTTTGGATGGTTGACCACAAGGCCCGGCATCAAAACGCACTGGGAGGTGTCGGTCCGAGAAGCACGCCGACGATCGTTGGCGATCGTGTCTATGCTCAGGGAGGCACCGGAACGGTTTGGTGCATCGATCTGATTAGTGGCGAGACAATTTGGACGGTCGATTTGCTCGAGCTTGCAGGATGGGATCAGATTGAGTCGGAGGCGGCGATCACGTGGGGCCGTGCTGGTTCGCCGCTTGTGACGGAGGAGGGGCTTTGCGTCGTGCCGTACGGTGGCCCCGAGCTGAACGTTGAAACGGGTCGAAGTCTGTTGGCGGTTGATGCGAAAACGGGGGAAACGGTTTGGACAGCGGGCGAAGATCAGATCAGCTATGCGTCGCCTGGATTGTTGACCTTGGATGGGGAGCAGCAAATTGTTTCGGTCAACGAGAAGACGATCAGCGGGCACCGAATTCAGGATGGACGCGTCTTGTGGGAGACCGATTGGTTCGGTGAATCCAACGGAGGCGCGAACTGTGCAATGGCCATTCCCGCGGGGGACAACCGGTTCCTGATTGGAAAGGGTTACGGGGGCGGTAGCGCGTTGTTCGAAGTCAAGCTGAACGATGGCACTTGGACAGTCGAACCCCTGTGGGAATCGAATCGAATTCTCAAAACGAAATTCACGCACGCCGCGGTCAAAGGTGATACCGCGTACGCGATCAGCAACGGGGCGTTGGAAGCTGTGGCAATCGACTCTGGCGAGCGACTCTGGGTTCAAAGTCGACGCGTCAGATTTGGGCAGGGCCAGATCTTACTGGTCGATGACACGATCATTGGTCAGACGGAGCCCGGCGACGTGGTCTTCGTAGCGGCCGATCCAAGCGAGTATCGCGAGCTGTTTCGCATGCCGGCGTTGACTTCGAAGACCTGGAACATTCCGACGATCGCCGGCCGTCATCTGTTGATTCGCAATGATCGCCAGGCGATTTGTTTTCGATTGCCGGAAAGTGAGCCTGCAGCGCCCTAGCGGCAGCAATCTTCAACGAAATGAAGCTTGCTCGGCCGCTTTCTTGAGCGCGGGTTCCCACGGGTCACCCACATCGAATCGGCGATCAAGGGCCGCGATGAAGCACTGCGACGAGGGGCAACGATGAGGGGCTTAGCCGAGTTTGACTCGCTGCCCTGTTTTGGCACTCTCATAGATCGCCCGAATCACCTCGACGCTTCGTCGGCCTTCCTCACCACTGAGAAGCGAAGGTCGATTTTCGATGATACAGGAGATGAATTCATCGAAGACCATCGTGTGACCGTGATGATCGATTGCGGAGGGATCAGCGGCGCCGCCGCCAGATTCGTTTTGACCGCACATCGTCTTCCGAATCTCTTCGTCTTTGTCGGTCTCGTTTGCGAATTGCCAGTCCTTGAGGTCCTCTTCTTCGAGTACGGCCGATCCCTCGCTACCGCTGATTTCGATTCGTTTCAGGGCACCGGGATAAGAGGTCGTGGTCGCTTCGATGACTCCCAATGCTCCCGACTTGAACTTGAGGTTCGCTACCGCGACGTCTTCAACCTCGATCCGCTCGTGGGTCATCGTGGCGGTCATCGCGCTGATTTCTTCGACGGGCCCCATCAGCCAAACCAGTAGGTCGACCGAGTGAATCGCCTGGTTCATCAGTGCACCGCCGCCGTCGAGCGCCCATGTCCCGCGCCACGCGCCGCTGTCGTAGTACTCCTGGCTGCGATACCATTTCACGTAAGCGTCGCCCATCGTGATCTTGCCGAATCGACCTTCCTCCACCGCCTTTTTCATCAGCTTGCTTGATTCGTGGAATCGGGACTGGAAGGTGACCGTTAGGCGGACGTCGGACTTTTTGCACGCTTCGATGATTTCGTCGCAACGTTCGGTCGTGATTTCGAGCGGCTTTTCAACGATGACGTGCTTTCCCGCGTCGGCAGCGGCGACGGCAGGCTCCAGATGGGCGCCACTGGGCGTGCAGATCGAGACGGCTTTCACCTCAGGGTCGGCGAGCATCGCCTCAAGCGTCGAGTAGGCTCGGCAGCCCTGTTTCTCAGCAAAAGCACTTGCCAAATCGGGATTTCGATCGACGCAGGCGACCAGTTGTGCTCCCTCTGCGTCTGCAATCGCTTTGGCGTGAAAGTTGGCGATCATGCCACAGCCAACGATGCCGATTCCGATGCTCATGTGCTCTCTCAATTCGGGGTCACAGTATGGATAAAGGTGGGGAGGATGAGTTTATGACCCTCATTCTGCCGTCACAACCAGCCTGAAGTCCGGGAGAGCCATGGCCGCATCCGATGCTCGCCGGGCTGTTCGAGAAGTTCGCCCGCTGGATTCGCCAACGTGCTGCCATCGGATCGTATTCCTTCATGGTGTTCCCATAGGACGCAGAACGAGATACGTTTTTCTTTGGATCTAACTTCTGAAGGTTCAATTTCCTCTTGGCAAGCACCGCCTCAACGACCGTGGGCAAGCTCGTCGACGTACCTCGTCTGCTGGACGAGACCGCCGGTATCGGCGCGCGCCTGTCCGCGCATCAGCCTGGACAGTCACTGGCGTTTTCAGGTGTGTGGGGAAGCTTGCGTGCAGTCTTCGCGACTGCGTTATCGCGTCATGCACCTCACATCTTGATGCTGTTGCCCGAGGCGGCCGATGCCGATGTGGTCGCCGGCGACGCGGTCGCGTTTGGATTGAGTGACGCGGTTTCGCTGCCATTGTCTGCGAGCGAGGCATCGGCTTCTTCGATTCGTGACGATGACTATGCGGATCGATTGCAGGTCTTGCAGCAGTTGATGCAGCGAGATGCTGATTCCCCGGAAGCTCTGTTGGTCACTGCCTACATCGGTGGTGCGATGCAGCGAGTCCCGACGCCCGAGAAGCTTGAGGAATCGACACGCAAGTTGGCGGTGGGTGACGAGGTCGATCCGGAGGAGATCCGTCGTTGGTTAGCCGAAGCGGGGTTTTCTGCCACCACAGCGGTGCAGTTACCTGGGGAGTTCGCAACACGAGGAGGTTTGCTGGATATCTATTCGGCCGATCAACCTCAGCCGATTCGCATTGAATGGTTCGGCGACGAGATTGAGTCGATTCGCCGCTTCGATCCTGGCAGCCAACGCAGTATCGAATCGATGGAGCATGTCGAAATCGCGGCCGTTGGCATCGAGCCTCCTGCCGTTTCGGATGATCCGTACGCCGATCCGCTTCCTGCGACGGAAAACGGCGCGCAGCAATCGGGCGTGCTCGGGCCAATCACCGACTACCTTCCCGACGACACGATCGTCGTCTTGGTTGATCCTCACGAGTCCAAGAAGTCCGCCGACGCGCTGGTGAAGCGTAGTTCTGACGGTGCCAATCTGATGTCGTTTGAAGCGTTGATGGAGTCGCTGGGGAGTCACCGACTCGTGACCGCGACGACGCTGGCTGAGGGAGACGCCGATGAAATTGTCGACTTGCGCACTTCGACTGCCGACGCGTTCGCGATGTCGTTGGATGAAACACGCAAACGGATTGATTCTGTCGCGGCTGGTCATGAAGTCGTTTTGGTGGGGGATACGCCAGCCGATGGCGAGCGGCTGACGGAGTTGCTGCACGACACCGACGCGGCGCGTCAGGGACGACTTCATTTGGTGGTGGCGGAGGTCAGCGGCGGATTCCGTTTGATCGACGCTGAGGTGTTGGTACTGACGGGCGCCGAACTGTTTCATCGCAGTCCCGTTCGACGCGGTCGGTCGCGTGCACGTGGCAAGCCGATCAGCAGCTTGATGCAACTCGATCCCGGCGACCTGGTGGTGCATTTAGCGCATGGGATTGGTTTGTACCGCGGTCTGAAACACATCGAGAAGAATGGTCAGCACCTTGAGCACTTGACCCTCGAATTTGATGGCGGCACAAAGATCTATGTGCCCGCATCGAGGATCGGGCTGGTACAGCGATATGTTGGCGGGACGAAGACTCGACCGAAGCTTGCCAAGATTGGTGGTCAAGCCTGGACGAGGCAGAAGAAGGCAGCGGAGTCGGCGGTCACGGACATGGCGGTCGAGTTGCTGGAAATGCAGGCGGAACGTACGGCGCGTCGCGGTATCGTGTTCGATACTGACAACCCATGGCAGCGGCAGTTTGATGCAAGTTTTCCTTACGTCGAGACGCCTGATCAGGTCAAAGCGATCGATTCCAGCAAGCTGGACATGGAATCAGCCCGGCCGATGGACCGCTTGATTTGTGGCGACGTTGGTTTCGGCAAGACGGAGGTCGCGATGCGGGCCGCATTCAAGGCGGTCGTCAGCGGTTATCAAGTCGCCGTGCTCGTCCCCACGACGGTCCTGGCGGAGCAGCACTATCACAATTTCAAATCGCGGATGGCCGAGTTTCCAGTCGAGATTCGAAAGTTGAGTCGTTTTTGCACTGCGGCAGAGCAACGCGAAACGGTCAAGGATCTTCGTCGCGGAAAAGTTGACATCGTGGTGGGGACGCATCGACTAGCCAGCAAGGATGTTGACTTCAGCAATCTCGGCTTGGTCGTGGTCGATGAAGAGCAGCGATTTGGCGTTGCAGTGAAGGAGCGATTGAAGACGCTCCACAGCAATGTGGACGTGATGACGTTGTCTGCAACGCCGATCCCGCGAACGCTTCACATGGCATTGGTAGGCGTCCGCGACATCAGCAACCTGGAGACACCGCCGGCGGAACGACGCGCTGTCGAAACGAACGTAGTGCGTTGGGACGAGAATCTGATTCGGCGAGCGATCATTCGAGAGTTGAATCGCGGCGGTCAGCTCTTCTTTGTCCACAATCGAATTGGCGATATGCACGCCGTCGCCGAGCGTCTGAAGCAGATTGTCCCCGAAGTTCGCGTGCAAATTGGACACGGTCAAATGGGCGAAGGTGAGCTGGAACAGGTGATGGTCGATTTTATCGAGCACCGCTTCGACCTTCTCCTGGCGACTACGATTGTCGAGAGTGGTCTCGACATTCCCAATGCCAATACGATCTTCATCGATGACGCGGACCGCTATGGCTTGAGTGATTTGCATCAGCTTCGCGGCCGAGTCGGGCGGTACAAGCATCAGGCGCACTGCTACTTGATGATTGCCCAGCACAAGCACTTGTCACCCGAAGCAACGAAGCGACTCCGCGCGATTGAGGAATTCAGTCAGATGGGTGCTGGATTTGCAATTTCGATGCGCGACCTAGAGATTCGCGGTGCTGGCAACCTGTTAGGTAGCCAGCAGAGCGGGCACATTGCGGCGATCGGTTACGAAATGTACTGCCAATTGCTGGAGGACGCGGTACGCCAAGTTCAGAACCTGGCACCGAAGTTATCGGCGGATGTCGATATCGATCTGCCCGTCGAGGCGTACTTGCCGGAGGATTACGTTCCCGATCTGCGGCATAAGATCGATCTCTACCGTCGAATGGCGAAAATCAACGATGCTTCGCACATTGACGAGGTTCGCGAAGAGTTACGTGACCGCTTTGGACCGCTCCCCGCGGCCACCGGCCGGATGCTGGAATTGGCGGAATTGCGAATGGATGCGGCTGCCTGGCAGATATCGGCGATCACTTCGGACGCGCGATTTATCGTGCTGCACTACACCGATCGCCGGCAAATCGAGCAGCTGGCAAAAACAAGCTCGATCGCCATACGCATCGTGGATCGTCAACGCGCTTATATTCCGACCAAGGATTACAACATGAACGTGGATGCCGTCGGAACGAGCTGGCTGCAGCTTGCCCGGGCTGCGTTGCACATTGGTTAACCATGAGCTTGGGTTAACCATGAGCTGGGGTTAACCATGAACTGGGGTTAGCCGATGAGCTGGGGTTAACCGATGAGCTGGCGAAATTTGTCGACAACCTGATCGGCGATCGCAATGGAGGCAGTGGCCGCCGGTGACGGAGCGTTGAGCACATGAATTGCACGCTCACTCCGTTCAATCAGAAAGTCGTCCACGAGGTTGCCGTCGGGCGTCACCGCCTGTGCACGAACACCTGCTCGACCATGAATCAGGTCGGAACTGCGAATGCTGGGGATAAGTTTTTGTAGCGCGGTCACAAACGCATGTTTGCTGATGGAGCGGTGCATCTCACCTAGACCCATGCGCCAATGCTTTGCCGCAAGCGATCGGAATCCCTTGAATCCAATCGTTTCGGCCAGATCACGCGCGCTGATGTCCCGCCAACGATAGCCTTGCCGGGAGAGGGCCAACACCGCGTTGGGACCGCATTCGACTCCGCCATCGATCATGCGAGTGAAATGAACACCGAGAAAAGGAAATGAGGGGTCGGGTACCGGGTAGATCAGGTTCCGACAAAGGGACTGGCTTCCTTCTGCCAATTCGTAGTACTCGCCGCGAAAAGGCACGACACGAATGTCCGTTTCGACTCCAGCCAT
>JBPCVD010000457.1:0-2924 GCA_051010815.1 Rubripirellula sp. | reverse complement strand
TCCAAAGGCCGGTGAAGTCTTCAGCCGTTACCCGATCCGCGCCACCCCCACCACAATCATCACCGATGCGGAGGGAAATATTCTGGAGCAGGTCGAGGGTGGAATCAGCAAGTCCCAATTCCTGAATTTGCTGGAAAGCGTCTAGAAACTCGCCTTTTTGGTTCCCAATTAGGCTCCTGACCCCTTTTTGGTTCCGACCTGAAATCCGGAATCCCGCCGCCGGACGTCCGTTGCTGAGCTGCAAACACCGCCAAGCAACAATCGGACTGATGCTATCAAGAGTTGCTCTATTGGTACTTACGCGGATTCAATACAAGGGTGATTGCGAGACCCGACGGTTGCACGGAAAGCCACCGCACTCGAACTAGTTAACGCAACGAGATCCAGACACGATGTCGACACGCACGGGCTCTAAATGAATCACCCCACGTTGCTGAAAATCTACCGCCTCATGCTGACGGCGCGTCAGATTGATGAGGTTTCGCGGCAAATGACGCAGCGAGGCGAAGCATTTTTTCACTTGTCAGGCGCCGGCCATGAAGCGTCGGCGGCGCTCGCTCCACACTTGACCAGTGATGATTGGCTGCATTGCCACTACCGAGACAAAGCGCTGCTGCTGGCACGAGGGCTCAGCATTCGCACTTTCTTTGATAGCATGCTCTGCAACGATGATTCGTCATCACGCGGCCGTCGAATGAGCCCGTTCTTTAGTGATCGCGAGCTAAAAATACTCAGCATGGTCACCCCGACCGGCAACAGCGCGCTGCAGGCTGTCGGCGTTGCCGCCGCGGTGAAGCAGCAGGAATCGAACCCGCTTGTACTTTGCGGCATTGGCGACGGTACGACACAGCAGGGCGAGGTGTTGGAAGCGATCGGTGAGGCCGTTCGCGACTGCTTGCCCGTCCTGTTCATGATTCAAGACAACCGCTGGGCGATCTCGACGACCACGCGCGGCCGAACGTTCTTCTCACTTCCCGACGGCGAACTGGATTCCTACTGCGGAATTCCGATTCAACGAGTTGATGGTCGCGACGTCGCGAGTTCCAACGAACAGTTTGGCAAAATCGTTCGTCAAATCCGAAGCTCCCGAAAGCCTCAGATCGTTGTGCTTGAAGTGGAACGGCTGCACAGTCACACCAACGCCGATGATCAAAGCATCTATCGCACGGAGGAAGAACTACTCCGGTCCGCCCAATCGGGAGATCCGATCGCGAGATTGGAACAACAACTTTTGAAGGACGGCTGCGAAACTGAACAGCTGCAACAAATCCGTGTCGAAGTCGAGCAGCAGGTTGCCGATGCCGAGGCGGCTGCCGCAACCAGCACGAGGCCTGTGACGGGGCGCACCGCAAGTTTGCCGATATCGGCCGAACTTCAACACCCATCCAGCGAAGTGCGCGGGGACGACGAACAAAGTACGTTGACCATGGGCAGCGCGATCCGCGAAGTCCTGGACCATCAGTTGAAGCATGACCCTCGCTTGTTTCTGTACGGCCAGGACATCGAGGATCCTAAGGGCGATGTGTTCGGTGTAACCAAGGGCTTGAGCACTGATTATGCAGGCCGGGTCTGCAATGCTCCCTTGTCCGAGTCGACCATTCTGGGCACGTCGATTGGCCGAGCCCTGGCGGGACAGAAGCCTGTCGCGTTCATTCAGTTCGCGGACTTCCTGCCGTTGGCCTACAACCAATTGACGACGGAACTTGCCAACATGTACTGGCGAACCGACGGCGACTGGCAAGCGCCAGTGGTGGTCATGGTCGCCTGCGGAGCCTATCGACCAGGCTTGGGGCCGTATCACGCACAGACGCTGGAATCCGCGATGGCCCACACGCCTGGGCTCGACGTCTTCATGCCGTCCACGGCAACCGACGCGGCAGGAATGCTGAACGCCGCATTCCGCTCGGATCGTCCGACGCTGTTTCTCTATCCCAAAGCGATGCTGAACGACTCCGCTCGAGCGACTTCAAAGGATGTCGACAAGCAGTTCGTGCCGATCGGAACCGCACGGAAGACTCGCACCGGTCGCGACATTACTTTCGTCGCCTGGGGCAACACCGTCGGATTGTGCGAACGTGCAGCGGAGGACTTGGCAAGGGAAAGCGCCGAGGCCGATGTGATCGATCTTCGCAGCTTGGCACCGTGGGACAAGAAGATGGTCCTCGCTTCGGCGGAGAAGACATCGCGTTTGATCGTTGTGCATGAAGACAATCACACCTGCGGTTTCGGGAGCGAAGTAATCGCAAGCGTGGCAGAAGAATCGCGATTCCCCGTGGCGATGCGCCGGGTGACTCGATTGGATACCTTCATCCCGTGCGATTACTCCAATCAACTGGATGTCCTTCCCAGCTATCAGAGCGTCCTAGAGTCCGCTGCCGAACTGCTGGACTTTGATCTCACTTGGGAAGCACCGAGCAAACCCGACGAAGGATTCTTCGACGTGCCGGCGATTGGTTCGGCACCGTCTGATGAATCGGTACTCGTGATCGACTACACGAAACAGCCCGGAGCCCAGGTGGATCGTGGTGACATCATCGCGGAAGTCGAAGCATCAAAGTCCGTTTTCGAGATCAGCTCGCCCGTGTCGGGTCAAATTTCCGAGTTGCTCGTCGACGTAGGCGAACGCATTGCCGTTGGCAAACCCCTGGTGCGAATTCAAACGCACGAGTCCGTCGTTGCTGAGAAGGCTGTTTTGCACGAAGATCCGGGGCAAGCAATCTTGACCCGTCGGCGAGACAAGCAGCGGCTGGTTTTCCCGAGCCGAACGGAAAAGCGTCGACCATTCGATGTTGGAATCTCCACGGTCAATGCGATCACCGGAAGTCGCACAGTATCGAACCAGGAACTGTTGTCTGCGGCCACGGAGATGACGCCAGATGATGTCGTTCGACTAACAGGGATCGAGACCCGCAATTGGGCCGGCG
>JBPCVD010000456.1:0-4510 GCA_051010815.1 Rubripirellula sp. | reverse complement strand
AGGCTTGCTAGAGTGTGCGTGGGAGCAGCCGTGCCATTGACGCACCGGAAACCCGAAAAACTAGTGAAGAATTCTTCCGGGGTTTGGCTAAGAGCCGTTGACGGACTTACATGAGCCCCCTAAATTTCCTCTTCGCTCACGGGCAAGCCCCTGAGCAATCTAGCGATTTGAGTAGGTTTCTGGTGAGATTCGTCTCATTGCCTCACTGGGTCGCTAGCGGACCCCACTTTATCACAACTATCTCACTGGTCACCCATCTGTGTCTGCCGGAGCAAGCGAAGTAATTCGGATTCGTATGGAAGCGTACGACCACTCTGTCTTGGATCAGAGTGCCCAAGAGATTGTTGATACGGTCAAGCGAACTCATAGCGAAGTTCACGGACCGATTCCGTTGCCAACTCGAATCGAGCGGTACACGGTCCTGTCGGGTCCATTTGTGAATAAGAAAGCTCGTCAACAGTACGAGATCCGAACGCACAAGCGTTTGATTGACATTGTCCAGGCTACGGCCAAGACGATCGAAGCACTTAATAAATTGAGTCTTCCGGCTGGCGTAGATATCAAGATCAAAGCGTCTGCAAGGTAGTTCGGTCTGGGAGGCGCCTCGGTGAGAACTTTCTTGGTTCATCTGCCGGGGCCAAGCAGCACAAAATACCAGCGACTGTTTCCTGAATGAACGGAAGCCTGTCGATAACCTCGGTGTCGTGCAAGTCTGATTTGGGTCGAGCGGAATTGTCGCTCTCGGTGCATTGATGATTGCATGTAATTGACGGTTCGGCTCGGCGAAACTTCGAATCCAACACGAATGACGGACGTCCCGGTGATCGGGGCGAGATGAGAGTTATGTCACCATCAATCCTCGGCCGAAAAGTCGGGATGACACAGGTTTACTTGGAGGACGGACGGGCTGTGCCCGTGACAGTGATCCAAGCGGGGCCGTGCCATGTGCTGCAAGTTCGCAGTCAAGAGCGAGATGGCTACCAGGCTGTTCAGTTGGGATTCGAAGACAAGCCACGGCGTTTGGCGGCTCGCAGTGAGCGAGGCCACGTCGCAAAGCTTGACAGTAAGCGTGCTAAGAAGCGTGCTGCTGCGGGCGTCGAGTTGGTAGAGAAAGCGGATTGCGAGCCACAGAAGTTTGTTCGCGAGTTCCGCGGCGAAAGTAGTCTCGAGGTTGGTGCTACCGTCACGGTGGGGCAGTTCGAGGAAGTGAAGCGAGTGGATGTGACTGGGACCAGCAAGGGTCGCGGTTTCTCGGGTGTCATGAAGCGACACAACTTCTCAGGCCAGCGTGCAACGCATGGTGTGAAGAAGGTTCATCGTCACGCTGGGGGTACTGGTTGCAGTGCTTCGCCGAGTCGCCTCTTTAAAGGCATTCGGATGGCAGGCCAGTATGGCAATGCGAAGTCAACCATGCGAAACCTCGAGTTGATCCGGGTTGACGGCGAAAACAATTTGATGCTGGTTCGTGGTGCGGTTCCCGGCCCGAACGGTGGCTTCGTGACCATCAGCGAAACGAACAAGGTGGGTTAAGGGTTATGGCCACGTTGACTGTTTATGACGAAGCCGGCGGCGAAGTCGGAAAGTACGAAATCGATACCACTCAGATCGCTGAGAGTGTTAACAAGCAGTTGTTGCACGATGCGGTTGTGATGTACCAGGCGAATCTTCGCCAGGGATCGCACAACACGCGGACTCGCGGTGAGGTTGCCGGGTCGACCAAGAAGATGTACCGCCAGAAGGGTACGGGTAATGCCCGTGCCGGTAGTAAGCGAACGAACGTTCGCCGTGGTGGTGGCGTGGCTCGAACGATCAAGCCTCGCGATTACAGTTACCGCATGAATAAGAAAGCGATTCGGCTTGCGACACGCATGGCGATTCGCTCCAAGATCGATGACGGCGAGTTGGTGGTTGTTGAAAGTCTGGGCTTTGACGAGCCAAAGACGCAACGCATGGCCTCCGTGCTTAAATCGCTTGGTCTGGACGGATCGACCACATTGGTGGCGACCGCTGATGACGACGCAGGGGTCTACAAGAGCGGTCGCAATCTCACAGGTGTATCGGTTCAGCCGGTTCGTGAGTTGAATGCTCTGTCGGTTCTCAAGCCTCGTCGGATGCTCGTCACGCGGGCCGCTTTGGACAAGATCAAAGACGGTACGTTCACTGGCGGTCAGACTGAAGGTGGCTCGGCAGACGCCGGCGAGTGAGTGAAGTAGAACACCGAAAGACGAAGTGACTTCAGATGACACGGATCAAAACACCAGAGACTCCCGCAGGCGGGATTCAACTTGAATCGCATCAGATTCTGTTGCGTCCATTGGTCACCGAGAAAGGTGTCCATCGTGCCTCGAGGAATAATCAGTACGCTTTCGAAATTCATCGCGACGCGACGAAGTTCGATGTGAAGCGTGCAGTTGAAGAGTTGTTCGACGTCAAGGTCGCCAAAGTGCGTACGCAGACGCGAAAAGGAAAGATGCGCCGATACAAGTTCCGTTTCGGCCGGACTTCCGACTGGAAGAAAGCGATTGTGCAGCTTCAAGAAGATCATCGCATCGACTTCTTCTAATCAGACAGACAGACACCAAGTAACGGTTAACTGAAATACCATGGGCATTCGAGTCTACAAGCCGACCAGCGCCGGACGACGTAACGCGTCGGTCAGCGACTTCGCTGAGTTGACGCCTGGCTATAAGCCTGAGAGGTCGTTGCTTCGCCCGAAGCCCAAGACGGGTGGGCGGAACAACCAAGGCAAGATCACGTCGCGGCATCGCGGTGGTGGTCACAAGCAAAAATATCGTGTGGTCGATTTCCGTCGCGCCAAAGATGGTGTTCAGGCGAAAGTTGACTCGGTTCAATACGATCCGAATCGCACGGCCCGTATCGCACTGCTGAAGTACGCCGACGGCGAGAAGGTCTACGTGGTGGCTCCGGGCGGACTGAAGGCAGGCGACATGGTCCAAAACGGACCCGAGGCCGCGCCAAATGTCGGAAACTGTCTTCCATTGAAGAACATTCCGCTGGGAACAACTGTTTGTTGTGTTGAGCTCCGGGCTGGTCGTGGTGCCGTGTTGTGCCGCTCCGCTGGGACCTCGGCAACGCTGATGGCTCGCGAAGCCGATTGGGCACAGATCTCTTTGCCAAGCGGCGAGGTGCGACGTGTTTCCAGTCAGTGTCGAGCGACGATCGGTCAGGTTGGCAATAGCGACCACATGAACGTTCGGTTGGGCAAAGCTGGCCGCGCTCGTTGGTTGGGCCGTCGTCCTCACGTTCGAGGTACCGCGATGAACCCAGTCGATCACCCACACGGTGGTGGTGAGGGGCGAACCAAGGGTGGTCGTCATCCAGTGAGTCCGCAGGGTAAGAGTGCCAAGGGTGGTGCAACCCGCCAGAAGCGTAAGGCCAGTAACAGTGCGATCGTTCGTCGCCGCAAGAGCAAGCGGTACGGTCAACTGAAACTGCACAAGTAATCGAATCCACGTGGCAGCTGAGCTGTCGACTGACTCCCGTCAACCGTCAATTGAAAATCCATGAGCCGTAGTAGCAAGAAAGGCCCGTTTGTCGACCCGAAGCTGTTTTTCAAGGTGCAAAAACAGTCCGAGTCTGGGCGTAGCGAACCGATCAAGACGTGGGCTCGCGCCTGCACCATCGTTCCTGAATTCGTCAACGTGACGTTCATGGTTCACGATGGCCGCAAGCACGTGAAGGTCAATGTCACCGAGGACATGGTTGGCCACAAGTTGGGCGAGTTTGCTCCGACGCGGACATTCAGGGGCCACAGCGGAAAGGGCAAGAAGTAGTTTCTTGAGGCGACAATGACAAACTTCAAATCACGTCACAAAAACGCACGGATCAGTGCCCGGAAGGTTCGCCCCTTGGCGAACTTGGTCCGTGGCATGTACGCCGACGAAGCACTGGACACCCTCAAGTATCAGCCTCAGCGTGGGGCACGGATGCTGGAGAAAGTGATCAAGAGTGCGGTCGGTAATGCACAAGATCCGGACCAGAACAGTGGTCGCAGCCATCGCATCGAAGAGTTGGTTTTGACCGAAATCTGCATCGATGGCGGATCGATGTTCAAACGCATTCGTCCGAAGGCACGTGGAAGTGCCAACATGATCCTGAAGCGAAGCAGCCACATCCGCGTCAGCTTGACGCCGATTGACGAGCTGTAGGCGAGTTTCGATTCCACTTACTCAAAGCTGACTGAGTCCCTGATGGGCCAAAAAGTTAACCCAATCGCATTCCGAACTGGCGTGACCCGCGGATGGTCGAGCCGTTGGTACGCATCGAAGCAAGACTTCGCCGACTTGTTGGTGGAAGACCGCAAGTTGCGAAACTTCATTCTGAATCATCCGAAGAAGAGCCAGTACCGCAGTGCTGGAATCGATCGGATTGAGATTGAACGAACACGCGATGAAGTCCGAGTGATGATGTTCGTCGCTCGCCCTGGACTGATCATCGGAAAGAAGGGCCAGGAGATTGAGATTCTCCAGTCCGAACTGCAGAACCTGAT
>JBPCVD010000455.1:0-7414 GCA_051010815.1 Rubripirellula sp. | reverse complement strand
TGGCGATGACGTCGGAAGTTGGCGAACTCGCGGACCTATTTCGTTGGGTGGACAGTCAACGTTCGCTTGAACTCGCAAAGTCCGCGGAATACTCGTCGCAGGTCGCTCAAGAATTGGCGGATATCGTGATGTTTGCCGTGGAATTCGCATCTGTCTGCGAGATCGATCTTGCCGCAGCCGTGGCCGACAAACTGGAGCTGAACGCTCGGAAATACCCTGTTGAGAAGGCAAAAGGCAGCAGCAAGAAGTACGACCGGCTTTGATTCGTCGGGAAGACTTCAGTCTACACCGCGAGAAATCGCTCAACTTGATGACTGATTCGGCCCAGTCGCTCAGGTTTCTTCCGAGTTTCGTGCGTGAAATCAGGCATGATGAAGTAGCATTCCGCTGGCCAAATCGCTACCTTAAGGTTCTCTTCTCTTTCATTGCAGCAACCTAAGGTGGCTTAACCATGCCTAAGCGAGCCTTTGCTTTTCTGTTCTGCGTCGTCGCCACAGGCCTGTATCTGACGGGATGCGGCCCTCCCGATCTAGTCGCCCACCCGCCCCCCGAAGGGGACGCGCTGGACCACTACCACCAAGCGGTGGTCGCCATCGAGAGCCAGCCGGAACTCGAGGACTGAATCGTGTCTCGTCGGCGGTGAATCACCATCGAGCTCTTTGAGCTGCTTGGGTCTCACACGCTTTCCGACAGCCACGATGACCAGTTTTGGTCCTGACCGCAGCACACAGCGGAATCGATTCACTACGGAATCCAGTTGGCATTCGGCGCCAACGGATTCAACTCTTATCGTTCTTTCCTTCTCTTCGGAGCTGAGTGTGATGAGCCAACAATCAAGGTGTCGCGAGGCATTGACACAACTCGGGGTGGTCGTGGTTTTGGTGGTCGCTGCCATTGGAATCGCGCTGCTAATGCCGGCGCTAAGTGCGGGCCGCGAGGCCGCGCGACGCGCAAGCTGCAAGAATCATCTCGAGCAAATCGGGCTTGCGATGCACAACTACCACAGCGCCTTTGACATGCTGCCCATGCATGGCACCGGGCCGACTCATGAATTCAACGACGACTGTTGTTCCGCTGCGATGCAGCCCGGCAAGTATCCTCACGCGCCCGCGTTCACTCGCCATCAACTGAGCTACTTGGTCGGCCTGCTTCCCTTCTGTGAACAGCAAGAGCTGTGGGAAACGATTTCGGAGCCCGGGACCGACGCGATGGGAAATCATTGGCCCGCCTTTGGCCCTGCTCCCTACACGGCGATCTACCAACCATGGAACACCGATGTCTCGCTCTTTCGTTGCCCCAGTGATCCCCATAGCGGATTGCCTTCCCTTGGTCGCACCAACTATGCCTGTTGTGTTGGCGACAGCATGTGGCGGACCGACAACGCAAGCTGGTCGTATTTCAAGGGTAGCAAATGGAGATACGGCGGCAGCAACCAGTTTCGTCGCCAGCAGGTAGAAGCTTCCGTTCGCGGCCCCTTCGTGCCTCGCCGCATCATGCGATTTGAAGACGTCAAAGACGGATTGGCGAACACAATCTTTGTTGCCGAGATCGCCACTCACGCGGGAGATCGAGATTTCCGGACAAGCGGTTCCGTTCACAATGGTCGGGGCAACGTACTGACGAACCCAAAGCACTGTGAAGATGCTGGGCAAATCGATTCAGAGCGTCCGACTTTTTGGAGTGAAGGACAGAACCAACCCAAACTAACGAACGCCATGACGATGCGGGGATCACGCTGGGCCGACTTCCGCCCGATGTTCACGCAGTTCAATACGATCTTGCCACCCAACAGCGAAATCTGCTTGCGTGGGTCGTACGGACAAGATGGAGTCGTTCCCGCCAGCAGTCGGCACCCGGAGGGCGTTCATGTATTGATGGGCGACGGCGCAGTGATTTTCATTACCGACTATATCGAGTCGGGTGACACTCACGGGCCGGTGGTCTATCGAAGAAACAACGTCGATCAAAACGGCGTCGGTGATCCAAGCCCCTATGGTCTCTGGGGAGCGTTGGGAACTCGTTCGTCGGACGAGATGATCGAAGAGTCGGCCTGATAGGCCCTCCAACGTCCGCGGTCGCGGACACATCAAGATTTCCGGAAACGATTCAACGCCTCGGTAGGTTCGACAACCAGGCTCTGCCAAACACCATTCGCGAGAACCTGGAGCACCATCGACTCGGTGCTTCAGGTTCCTTCGCTTGGGCGGGAAGCAGAGTGTCCAATTCGATACAACTAGCGAGGTTCATTGGCGATTTCTGGGATCTCCTCTACCTCTAGCATCCACGCCCATTCGTCGAGTGGGCACTCATGCAACCCGTCTCATTTCCAAAGTCCATCCACAACGTCAGCGGATCAGGTAGATTCTGAATGTAAAGACATTCAAATCAATCTCGCTTTTTGCGTTCCCACCTTGATGGATCAGAACTTTGCATCCCTTCCGATCCGCCGCCGTGATGCGGCCGCGAATCTTGTCATCTGGCGTGCGCTCGTATGACTGATTCGAATGACACGAGTGACGGACCGATTGATCCGCTGTCGGCTTCGCAAATCGATGCGTTGGTAAGGTCGGTCCCGAAAGACTCACCAGCCCATGAGGATCACTCAGGAAAAGCGACCTCGAAGTCGCCCAGCAGCACCACCGTCGCCGTGTACGCAATCACCTGCTCGCTCATGATGTGTGGAGGCGTCGCTCTGGTGTTCTCCCCCTTTTTTATGCCAGGTCCTGACTCCAGCAGCGGCGATGTTCTCGGCATTGCCTGGTTAGGACAGACCTTCATCCGCGTGTTGATTGGCATTGCGATCCTCGTCGCAACTTCCATCGTTGCGATGATTGGTGGCATCATCGGGTTGAGTAGAAGTAAGAAATGATTGCCGACATTCCGTTTTTCAGGGAAAGGGAGGAGTTTGCAATGGGCAGCGCAAGAACGGAAGTTTGGTTCCGACCAGTCAGCCAGCGCGGACGTGAGCGATTGTTCGCGTGCGAATCACATACGCGGAGCAACACCGTCGACATACCGCCTAGAATACTGGCGTGACCCGGCTAATTCTAATTCCCTGCTTCGTTGATCAAACACGAGCTTTCCGAATAGGTTCTTGAGCACAAACAATGATTGTTGGATCCCATGTTTCCGCCGCGGGTGGCGCCGCCAAAGCAGTTCAGCGCGCGATGGACGTCGGCTGCGATTGCGTTCAAATTTTCACCAAGAACAACAACCAATGGCGTGCCAAACCGTTGTCGGACAAGGATGTGTCGGCGTGGTCCGAGGCGATGGCAGCATCTTCTCTGTCTCACCCGATCGCACATGCGTCCTACCTAATCAACATGGCCTCTCCCAAAAACGACTTATTTGAAAAGTCGATCGATGCCTTGGTCGTTGAGCTCGAACGCGCCAATCTGCTCGGACTCGTCGGCTTGGTCGTGCACCCAGGGGCGTTCACCGACAGTTCCGAGTCGGAAGGTCTCGACCGAATCGTCGATGCGGTCGCTGAAACTCTGGGGCGTGTGGAACCTGGATCTTGTCGATTGCTGTTGGAAAACACGGCGGGACAAGGATCGTGTCTTGGACACACGTTCGACCAACTCGCCTTCATGCTCGACGGGATCGATGACAACCAACGAGTTGGCATTTGTTTGGATACCTGCCATGCCTTCGCCGCCGGATACGAGATCAACACCGCAGACGGATTCCAAGCGATGCGAAAAGAAATCGACGACCTGTTTCCGAAACAATCCATCGCGGCACTTCACCTGAACGATAGTAAGAAACCGCTCGCAAGCCGAGTTGATCGGCACGAACACATCGGTCGCGGAGAAATCGGACTGCAGGCTTTCAGATTCGTCTTTCAGGATCCCGTGCTGGGACAATTGCCGGGCTACTTGGAAACAGAGAAAGGCACGGACGAGGATAGTGGGGAAGACTGGGACGTCATCAACCTTCGTGTCTTACGCGAGCTGGCTGAATGATTGGGATCACACAACGGTTTCGGATCGCGGCGTTTGCCCTGTATTTACTCGCGCTGCTGACGAGCGAAGCATCCGCCGAGGAACAGAACGCGACACCGCAGGGGGGCAAGAATCTTCAGTCCCGTGCACGGCAAGCAGATGATGCGATAGAGACGCAGTGGATTTGGGGGCCCGAGGACGGGCACGACAATCCTCATCACCCGCCACTTGCCTTTCGAAAGCAATTCGAACTTGCGTCGCCTATCCACCTGCCAAAGCTAAGGTTCGTCGCATGCTTCGCTCATTTGAGAATTCGACTGGACGGAAAATTGGTTGCGTTGACAGAAGCCTATGACCCGGTCACCGAAATCTCCCTCCCGCAAAGTCTCGGTGCCGGGCGTCATGAACTGAGCGTTGAAGCGGAGTCGGTCGAAGGTCCCTCGGCATTGTTCCTTGAACTGACTGATGGACAAGCGGATTCAACGCACCGCATCGTCAGTGATTCCAGTTGGCAAGTGATTCCGCTTGACCATGACGCCGATAGGATCCCTGACGATGTCACCATCCTTGGACCACTGGAACCAACGTTCAACATTCAGCGCGAGCGCCGGGTTGGAATTGATGTCACTGACGACTACGAACAATGGAAACAAGCCATCGATGCCGTACCGGGAAATACAGCATCGTTCTTTGTGTCACCAGGATTCGAGTTGCGGCAGGTGACGACTGCGGATGCCGACGAGGGTTCATGGGTCAGCATGGTCTTTGATCCTGCAGGTCGCCTGATCATCGCACGTGAGGATGCGGGTCTTCTGCGGCTGACGCTGTCGAGCGATGGCACACGCGTGACTCATCGAGAAACGATAGAAACGGACCTGAAGGAATGCCGCGGATTGACCTTCCTTGGGGATGACCTGTACGTCAACGCGAATAACTCAAAAGGTCTCTACAGACTACGGCGACAGGACGACGCGTTTGACTCGCCGACTCTCGTTCATGGGTCTACTGGTGGCGTTGGTCACGGACGCAACGACCTGACGGTGGGCTCCGACGGGAAGCTCTATTCAATCCATGGTGACTCGGTCGATCTCCCATCCGAGGCGGACGACTACACGTCACCCTACCGAGCAGCGCGACGGGGCAAAAAGACGAGTGAAGGGCACCTGCTGCGGATCGATCCCGAGTCCGGCAAGGTCGAGGTCCTCACCGCCGGTTTGAGAAATCCGTTCGGTATCGATTTCAATCAAGACGGCGAAGCCTTCACTTACGACGCCGATGCCGAATACGACATGGGTGCACCATGGTACCGTCCCACGCGTGTGAACCATTTGGTCATGGGAGGCGACTTTGGGTGGCGAGGAGTGACCAAGCAATGGCCACCCTACTACCCGGACCATCCCGACAACGCCTTGCCAAATCTCGATGTGGGAAAGGGGTCACCGACCGCTGTTAAGTTTGGAACCAACAGTCGGTTTCCAGCGCCATATCGATCGTCACTCTTCGTTCTTGACTGGGCCTATGGACGCGTTTTGGCGGTGCATCCAATCGCGAGAGGCGGTAGCTACATGATGACGATGGAAACCTTCTTGAAGGGACGTCCGCTAAACGTCACCGACCTTGACTTTGGTCCCGACGGCGACATGTACGTGGTCACCGGAGGAAGGAAAACGCAATCGGCGCTCTACCGTGTAAGCTACGTTGGCGAAAAAATTTCGCCTGTGGCGACGTCCGACTGGTCACAACAGCGACAACGCTTCTCTCGAAGTTCTCGGCGTCTGCGACGACAACTCGAGTCGATGTTGACAGCCTCCGTCTCGGCTGTTGAATTTGATCAGGCATGGGTCGAATTGGCCAATGCCGACCCATGGATACGGCACGCGGCGAGCCGTGTCGTGGAACAGGTTGGCACGGACGACTGGAAGTCACGTGCTCATTCAGAACAAGATCCCAGAATCGCTGTCGCGGCCCTACTTTCGCTCGCTCGATCTGGGCAGTTCCAGGACGGAAACGCTTTGATTCGTCGCCTGCTTTCGGTCTTACCCCTGCTAGAACTTGAATCCGAACGCCAACAGGCTTACTACGGGATTTGGTTGACGATGCAGTCAATGCCGGCCACGGAAGAATCACTCTCGGCCGCCATCGCTGCTGCCCTCACTCCCCACTATCCGTCTCAATCGGTGAGGGATCCGTTCGCGATCAATCGACTGCTCAGTGAGATTCAGATCCGTGTCGATGCCGCGAACGCGATCGAAAAAACCATCAACCTGATGAGCAGCGCACTTTCCTCTGAAGAGCGTCTTCATTATCTATTCGCGTTGCGCAATGGAGGCGAGAGCTGGGACGATTCTCTGCGCAATCGCTACGTCGAAGGGTTAAAACAAGCGGAATATGCTTTGGGTGGCGCCGGCCTCCCGGAGTTTTTGCGCCGCATCGAGGAAGAGTTTTTGTCGAATCTCGATTCAATGACGCGACAACGACTGGAGCAAGTGGTCGCCTCGTCCAACACCGTGGAAAGCGACACTGCACTTCCACGAATCGCCACTCACCCGATCGTCCAAGAGTGGACCGTTGAAGACCTGACCAGCCAAGTAGGGTCTGGGGATGAAAAACGAGGCGCCGAAGTCTTTGCGACGTCCGGCTGCAATCAGTGCCATCGATTTGGAACCCGTGGCAAGCCGCTGGGCCCCGACTTGACCTCCGTGGGTCGGCGATTCAGTCCAGCCGATCTGCTGAAGTCGATCCTTCAACCTTCCGATGTCATTGCCGAAAATTACCGGAGCATTCAAATCGTAACACTCGACGGCAGGAGCATTGCTGGACAACCGATGCGTGGGGGCGACTACCGATCGACCAAGCTTCACATCGCCACTGACCCGAAGCGTCCCTCGGTCACTATCCCTGTCGAAAAATCGCTGATCGCCGAACAAAAAGAATCGGACCAGTCATGGATGCCAACCGGACTGTTGGACACGTTCACGGCGCAAGAAGTGAATGACTTGATTGCATATTTGCAGTCATCGCCCTAGCGAAACTGGCGATCAACAGCCGGGTTATCGAATCTGTGTAAAAGCGGATAATGCCGTCTCATTCGAGAATCCTGCATTTGCTCCAAGCAGGACGTGATCGCCATCGAGAACCTTGCTTGACACCAGCGCCAACCGACCGGCTATACGACCGCAATTTCTGGTTGGCATTTGTCAGCCAGACCTGCTTCGTCTGCGCCAACACGCTGATGGCTCACTACTCCCGTTGGATTGAGTTTCTCGGGGGTGACCTGAGCCAGGTCGGACTGATCATGGGCGTGAGCGCCTTGCTGGGACTGGTCCTCCGTCCATGGATGGCGCAGTGGATCAATCGACTGGGAGCGAGAGTGATGTGGGCCTGCGGTTACGCCCTGTTTGCCCTGTCATCGCTCACCAACTTGTTCCTGGATGGCATCGGGATGGAAATCTTCATCGTCCGCTCGGGGC
>JBPCVD010000454.1:0-7737 GCA_051010815.1 Rubripirellula sp. | reverse complement strand
GTCGGAACTCCGTTGGCTGAGGTGCGTGACGCCTTCAACGCGATTCAAGTTATCTGTGACGCTGTCGGGCCCGTGTTCTATCACGGTTTGGGAGCAGGTCAGATGCCTACCGCATCGGCAGTGGCGGCGGACCTGATTGATACAGCGGTAGGACGCACGCGGCTGACATTCCAGACCTTGGAATACTTCTCGGTGGACCAACCACCGAGGGTAAAGCTTCGAGATGCGGACACGATTGCCGGGCGGTACTACTTTCGGCTTCGCGTCGCAAATCACCCTGGCACATTGGCCGCGATCACAGCCGTGCTCGCTGAACACGAGATCTCGATCGCGTCGGTGATTCAGCACGAGAGCGGAGATGGGGCGCCGCAGCGCGATCCTGTTCCGCTTGTGATCATGACGCACGATGCAACCGAAGGCGCGGCTCGTGAGGCCACCGCCGACCTCGAGGCGTTACAGGCGGTCACCGGACCGGTCGTACGGCTTCGCGTCAAGCATTGACGATTGCAACGGGGGGCCTCTGTCGAATCCCCTCTCTTTCATCTTTCGACTCCCACGTCGCACCACCACACGGGCTAGTTACCCGTAGTGAACGTTGCGCACGGGACCCTGCGCCGGCACAATCGGCCTGACAAGAAGAACGCTCAGATTCCGTTCAGGTCGTAACATACGCAACATCGGTTGCGTCCACTGATCGAACTCCTGGTGCGCCTACATGATTCACGTCCAACATTTGACGAAGACGTACGACGACATGAGCCGGGGTGCTTTTGTCGCAGTGGACCGAGTCTCATTTTCCGTGCGAAAGGGCGAGATCTTCGGTTTGCTTGGCCCGAATGGAGCCGGAAAGACGACCGTCCTGAGAATCTTGAGTACCGTTCTGAGCCCAACCAACGGCATCGCCACGGTCGCTGGATACGATGTCGCGCGGGATCCAGCAGAAGTTCGTCGGCGTATCGGGTTCGTCAGTAACAACACCGCCATCTACGACCGGATGACTGCCTGGGAAATGGTCGGCTACTTCGGCCGATTGCATGGCATGCGCAAGGATGAACTGCGTGAACGCTTGGAAACGCTCTTCGACCAATTGCGGATGAATGAGTTTCGTGACGTCCCCGGCGGCAAGATGTCGACGGGGATGAAGCAAAAGGTTTCCATTGCCCGCGCCATGGTCCATGATCCGCCAGTCCTCATTTTTGACGAGGCCACGTTGGGGCTCGATGTCCTCGTCGCTAGGAATCTACTCGGTGTGATTCGGTCGCTTCGCGAGTCCGGAAAATGCCTGATCTTCTCAACGCACATCATGAGCGAAGTGGAGCGGTTGTGCGATCGTATCGCCATCATGCATCACGGACGCATTCTCGACACCGGCTCGCTGTCCGAGTTGCGTGATCGACACCAGCAAAACGACTTCGAAGAACTCTTCTTCGGTCTGCTCAGTCGACATGAAAACGACGTGCAGTCCGAGTGGAACGCATCGGTCGACTTCAAACAAACCGTGACCACCAATGGAGGTCGTTCATCATGAGTCGATCGTCAGATGAAAAACGTCGCGCGGCACAGAGTGCGGGAAAACCGAGGCTTTCAGCGATTTGGCTGATCTACGCAAGAGAGATGCGGGATCAGTTGCGTGATCGTCGAACGCTTTTCACGATCGCGATCCTGCCGATCCTGCTGTACCCATTGGTCGGCACATTACTGCTGCAAATCGCCCAGTTCACGCGTCAGCATCCGACGTCGATTTGCATCGTCGGGACCGACCATCTCGTTGATGTGCCTCCGTTGCTTGAAGGTGACGAGTTCGCCGAAGGGTTGGCAGACGATAACGCACGCTTGCAGTTGCTGCACTATGCGTGGGACGACGTCGCCGTTGAAGACAGCGTGAACGAGGAGACGGCGCGATGGGTTCGTGACGGAACCTTCGATCTGGTGGTGGTGATCCCACCGGGGTTTCAAGATCCGACACGTCGAATCACCGACGAGACAGCTTCCTTGAAGCTTCTTTACAACGTTGCCTCCGACCAGTCGATGGTCGCTCGGGATCGGGTGACCAGCGTTTTGAATACTTGGCGTGGTGGTTGGGTGCGAGACCGACTGGCCGAATCAGGGATTGATGTCGAGATGATCAATCCCTTCATATTGAGTGATATCGACATTGCGCCAGAACGAACTCGCGAAGCTGCATTTTGGAGCAAGTTGCTGCCGTTCATCATGCTGGTATGGGCGATGACCGGAGCGTTCTATCCCGCAATCGACCTAGTCGCAGGTGAAAAAGAACGTGGCACGCTCGAGACTTTGCTGTGCAGTCCCGCCCTGCGAAGTGAAATTGTTTGGGGCAAGCTGGGAGCCGTCGCCAGTTTCAGCATGCTGACAGCCGTCTTGAACGCGGGAAGCATGCTTGTGACCAGTTCGTTCGTTTTCCGACAGATGGGGGTTGGTGGAGGCACAATCGGTGCGCCACCAATCGCGCCGATGCTCTGGCTGCTTGTCGCGTTGGTCCCGCTGTCTGCCCTTTTCAGTGCACTTGCTCTTGCAGTTGCGGCGATGGCCCGAAGTAGCAAAGAAGGGCAGTATTACCTGATGCCCTTGATGATGGTCACGTTGCCTTTGGTGCTCTTGCCGATGCTTCCAGGGACTTCATTGTCTGCTGGCACCAGCTTGATCCCCGTGACGGGAATGTTCCTGCTCGTACGTGCTTTGGTTGAGGGTCAGTATGCATTTGCGATGCTGCACCTGCCGATGGTTTTTGGTGTCACCGCAGGTTGTTTGTGGCTTGCCGTGACTTGGGCACGTCGACAATTCGACGATGAAGCGGTGTTGTTTGGCGGACGCGACCAATGGGAACTGAGCATGTGGGTCCGTCATCTTTGGCGGGATCGACAGACGGCGGCGACGCCAGCTCAGGCCTACGCGTGTGGTGCAATCATTCTCGTGGCCTTGTTCTTCGGGAAGCTTGCATTCACCGAGATGCCTGAGGGGATCGGCGGTTTGACGAAGATGATTCTGATGCCTCAGATCGGCATGATTCTTGCCCCAGCTTTGCTGATGGCAACCATGTTGACGACTTCGTTGAGGAAGAGTTTGCGGATTCGTATGCCGCATTGGACAGCCCTGCCGCTTGCAGTTCTGCTGGGAATCACATTGCACCCGATGTACGTGATGTTGGCCGAATGGATCAGCTACACCTACCCGATCAGCGAACAAGCGACCGCGGCAATGAAGCCGTTCACCGATCAGATTTCAAGTGCGCCCTGGTTAACAATTGTCTTTTTGATGGCGTTGGTACCTGCGATATGTGAGGAACTCGCGTTCCGTGGTTTCATCTTTGGAGGTCTCGTCCGCGAAAAGGGAAGACTGCGTGCGGTTGTCATCACAGCGCTCATGTTCGGCGTTTCACATGGCGTTCTTCAGCAGTCCATCGCGGCCACTGTGATGGGGCTGATGCTTGGATGGATCGCCTTGCGAACGGGCAGCGTTATCCCAGGGATCTTGGTGCACTTCACGAACAATGCGTTGTCCGTTTCCATGAACCGGATTGCAGAAAGTCATTGGGAAGGCGCCTCGTTGTTCTTGACGACTTCCGAGGCAGGGCCGGCGTATCAGCCGATGTGGATCGTGATGAGTATCGGAATCGCAATCACATGCCTGCTGTACTTCGGTACGCTACGGCCTCGGATTGACGAGTCGGAAGCCGATTTGATTGACGTCGATCACAACATCGTCGATCCTGGAACTTCCATGGTGGTGACCGCGTGAGGCGAGTCACTTTCTAAGATGCAATGGATTCGATGTCGATCGGTTCGACATCGACATTAACTTGCAGCTTTGTGGTTCCGCCACCCAGAACAACGCCGCGCATCGGGCTGACCTCCGAGTAGTCTCGGCCAATGCAAATTGGCACATGGTTGCAATTGGTCAGACATGCGTTGGTTGGGTCAAGGTTAAGCCAGCCCAGGCTTTCCCCGGCGTAACATGCAAGCCAAGCATGGGACTCATCGGCGCCAATCAGCCGCGGTTGCCCTTCGGGTGGAATCGTCCGCAAATATCCGCTGACGTATCTCGCCGGCAAGCCAATGGATCTTCGGCAAGCGATCTGTATGTGAGCAAAATCCTGGCAGACCCCAGCCCGGCGTGTGAAAGCCTCTTCTGTTGGCGTGCCAACGTGTGTCGCCGTCGTGTCATAACGGAAATCGTCGTGGATTCTTTGAGTCAGTTCCAGATTGGCCTCGACGATGTCTCGCCCTGCGGAGAACGACTCCAGTGCGTAGGCCGAAAACTGCTCGCCACGCTGGATTCTTGGAGAGTCGTAGAGGTATTCTTGGGCTTGGTACCAGTCTCGGTCTTGCAGGGATTGAATCGCATCACGGACGTTTTCCCATGCCGTGTTTGCAGTTTCGACCGTTTGATGGTGGACGGACACCTCGCTCCGCACGGTCACGACCAGTTCTCGATGGAGCGTCTCAATTGCAAATGAGATGATGCGGTTGCCAAAGTAGTCTTCATGCTCGCTGATCGCAGTGGGTTCCGGCGCAATCGTTGCGGTAGCGAAATCGCAGTCGACTGAAGAACGCAGGTCGGCAAAGGACCGCGGCATCATACGGAGTTGGTTTTGGCAGATCGCGACCGGGCTCGAATATTGGTATCGAGTTTGGTGGGTGATTCGGTAACGTGCCGACGAGGTCATCGGTTACAGTTCCAATTCAAGAGTGATATGGGGTCGATCAGGTGACGCTTGAGTCGAGGGACTCGGGATTATCGGGGCCGACTCGGCCAGTCAACTCTTGTGTCGCGCTCGTGTGAATCAGGTACCGGGCCGAAATCGCATCCGACAGAGCCGGAAGACGATGCAGTAGTCCCTTCAGCAGTTCGTCTAAGTCATTTCTGCGATCACCCGTTACATGGGCTAGCGAATTGGGGTCCGACATGCGCAGTTCATGCAGGAGCTCCTCTGCGATTCTTTGATCCGCGCCGAGTGATAGATTGGAACTGTCTCCGGGAAGTTGCCCAATGATTTTGTTGATGGAACGCAACTGGTACAAGATTGAGCGAGGATTCGTCTCATCCGTCACCAGTAAGTCGATCGCCGCCACGGGGCGGAGCTGAAGAAGGTAACGAGAGCGATAGGTCATCAAACTATCGGTCACGCGCAAGACGGACTCCAGCAGAGGACGTTCATCGGAAATGGGATAGACCCATGTTGCCGCGAGGAGCTCGGAAGTCTGGAAGGCTCTTTCGATCCTACGCCCGAGTTGCAGGAACCTCCAGCCGTGTGATCGTGTCATTCCTTCGCTTGCCAGCCCGCTGAGCGCGATCAAATCGGTGATCAAGCGATTGACGCGATCGATCATTGTCCCCACATCCTTGCGAGCCTGAGTGGGCGGGTCGGTCAAGTCATCGCCGATGCGAGAGATGATTCGGTACGCGTCGAGCGAGATCCGGTCACGCACCTCGGTGGCTTTGTCGACCATTTGTACAACGCCCGCTTGCAGTCCTCGAGGTTGCTCGCGATCAAAGACCGAGTCCGGCAATACGGCCTCCAGCGTCGGCATCGCATCTCCGAACTCCTTGATGGCGTAGTCAGGCTCGATATGACCCATCGCAGCCAACGCGGCGATCAAACGCGGCAGGTCGGGCATCTCCGCCACGGAGTTTTCTCCCGCGATTCGAACCATGGATGTTCGTAACAAGCGTGCGATCGATTCGGTGCGTTCGGCATACCGACCAAGCCAGAAGAGGTTCTCTGCGACACGACTCGGAAGCTCGTCGCCACCACGTGTGAGATGCAGTTCCGCGTGAGGCGAGGGAAGTAGAGTCGCTTCCTGGTCGACGGGTTCGCTTGCGACGACCCAGCAATCTTGACCGAGTCTGCCGCTGCTTGGGCTTTGATCAAGTTGGTGCGGATCGGGGCTGACTCGCGAGAGTCCACCGGGAAGCACGTGAACGCCGTTTTCAGATTGAACTTGAAACGATCGCAAGGCGACATGCCACGAGTGCAGTTGGTTGTCCTGCCAAACCGGCGTTGTGCTGCGTTCCGGTCGTTCTTGGGCAATGAACAGATGGGGCGTCGCCCGGATTCTTGCCAGCAGGGATTCCCGTTGGTCGGACGTCATGCCCGCAGTGACAATGGGAGGGGCACCCGACACGACGTACGCGGGGCGAATCAACAGTTCGTCGATATGTTCCTGGACATACTGCAAGTCGCTTTGCTGGCCACACCAAAACGTGCGGATGCTCGGCAAATGGAGGTCCTCCCCGAACAGATAACGACAGGCCGCGCCCAAAAACGGCATCAAAGCCGGAGTTTGGGCAAGTGTGCTGCCCACACTGTTCGCGACCGCGACCGATCCCGATCGGATCGTCCTCAGGAGCCCCGTCACTCCCTGCGTGGAATTCGGGTCGAGTTCAATCGGGTCGCACTTGTGATCGGAAACGTGTCGCCACAGAACTTCGATTGGAAGCAGGCCACCGAGAGTCTTCAGGTTCAGCCGATCGCCGCGCACCGCCAAGTCGCGTCCTTGCACCAATGTGTAGCCCAGGTAACGCGCAAGGTAAGCATCCTCGATGTATCGATAGCTCTCCTTCCCAGGAGTGAGGATTGCGACGCGAGGGTTCTCACGCATTCGTGGGGCAAGCGACTTGAGGTGCTCCTGGACGGTTGAGAAGAAGGAGGCGAAACGCGTGACGTTGCTCTGCCGGATTAGGCTCGGAAGTACTCGGCTGGTCAGGATGCGGTTTTCAAGTGCGTAACCCAGACCGCTCGGGGCGCGCGTACGGTCACCCGTTACGCACCAGTTTCCTTGGGAATCGCGGGCCAAGTCGATCGCGGTCAGATGCAGTCGGTGTGTCTGCGTGGGTGCAAGGCCATGGTAGGTCCGCGCGAATTCCGGATTCGCACTCAGCAATGCCGCAGGAAGGACGTTGTCTCTCAGCAAACGCTGAGGTCCGAGAAAGTCATGCAGTACAGCTTCGAGCAGGCGTACGCGTTGCTGCACACCCGCTTCGATCTTTGTCCAGTCGGCCGCCTCCAGTACCAGCGGGACGATTGCTAATTGCCACGGTCGCGACCGCTGGTCACTCGAAAGGCGAAAATTGGCGCCGCTTTCACGAACCAATCGGTCCGCCTCGCTTGCTCGAGATCTGATCCCGTCCTGGCCGAGTTGATCCAGCTTGTTGGCGATCGGCCTCCAAGCATCTCGAGGATTTGCATCGAGGCCGCGAAATTCATCGAACCATCGATTCGAGGGCCGATAGGCCTCAAATGGCGTCTGATGCGATACGGTGTGATTCAGGTCCAAGTCCACATGTCAAGATTGGGGCAGCGACGATCGCTCGTGAGGCGGTCATCAGACAATCATAAATGGATCAACTCGCTCCACATAGATGTCAGGAAACTTGATCTAACCGCGCCACGTAGGTCAGTGGCGCGATCGCAGGAATCGAATTCGGAATCACAAAGCGACTCTCTTCAGGTTAGGAAAGGAACTCGAACCGAAATCGGTAGCGAGTGTGACGAATCGCATCGGTCAGACACGCCGCAGATCCAAAGTCACCGGATAGGGATTGCCCGGCTCGTGGTCGGGATATGGGACGCGGTATTCGACCTGACCACTGCTTAGGCCGAGTGTCTCGAACCTTGTGGCTCTTCTCGACTCTGCCTCATTTGCGTTGATCGGAAAACGTTCGGTTCCACGCCCGCTGGGGTCACTGACGAAATAGGTGCATCCACCGGCGGAAAGC
>JBPCVD010000453.1:0-2794 GCA_051010815.1 Rubripirellula sp. | reverse complement strand
GCGACTATCGCCGACGAACAGGACATCGTGCTTTCTGCAGACATCAGTTCCGATCATCGTTTCGTTGCGATCGGCACGCCGGCGAAGAAGGTGAAAATCTTCAGCGCTGCAAACGGCGAAATGCTTCACTCGATCGGCAAGCACACCGACTGGGTCACGGCTGTGCGCTTCAGTCCGGACGGGAAATTTCTCGCGACCGGCGACCGCAACGGCGGGATTCACATCTGGGAAAGCGAAAATGCGGGCATCGTTTACACGTTAAGCGAACACAAAGCACGGATCACCGGTTTGAGCTGGCGAGCCGACGGGAAGTTGCTGGCTTCTGCGGGCGCCGACGGAAAGTTTGTCCTGTGGGACATGAAGGATGGCTGGCCAACTCGCACGGCCAGCCCACATGTGGTCAAGCAAGAGCCCTCGCGCTACACGCGTCAGACCGGAATTCTCGACATCGACTTCGCCCGCGATGGACGTTTCCTGACCACCGGTCGCGACCGAACACTTCGGTGGTGGCAGACAGACGGAAACGCAATTGGCGAGGCCCGCAATCTGGAAGCCCTACCAACGCAAGCCATCTTCGGCTGGGACGGCAAATCTGTCGTTACCGGAGATCTCAACGGCCATCTTCGAATCTGGGACGTGGAGTCGCGATCGGTGATTCAGGAACTCTATCCCTGAACTTCAACGCAACTTGAGTCTTCCCCGATTCGAGATCCTCCGCAACCACTCTCTTAGACCGGTGCAATTTGCAGACGGAGTGCGTTGAAAAACGGATACGGCGATGCTCATGTCGTCACATGAATTCTTGCACGACGTCTTGGCGATCGGCCGTTTCGTGGAGAATGAAATGTCGGACATTTCAATGCGCGATTTAACAGAACGTGCGGGCCTTGGGAAAGCGAGCCTCTACCGCTACTTGATGACAAGCGTAGCGATCATTGCTTGAGCCGCTCGGGCAATTTCCCGAAACCATGAGCAAGCGAAGTGAATTCGCCTGCTCCGTGTCTTCGAATCCTAGGTTGGTGAAGTGATAGCACGGCAGGGTCGCCTATCGAGTGGTTTAAGCGTGCACCCGACGCTTGACGAAGGAAGGACTTTCAATGGATGCCTGTATTCGCTACGCTCCTCTACGAAGAATGGAGGCGAGGTTCGCTTCCGATGGGCGTGTTGGATTGATTCGGGATACGAGACTGGAGCGCTGGAACAACCATGAAGAGTTGCTTGCCGTGGTGTCTATTGAGCTTGGTATTCATCGCTCCAGGGTGTCGCTCCACCGCGAAAACCAGCCCGGACATTTCTTCAGCGTTGGCAAGCCCGGATGTGGCACCAGCGCAATGGAAACCAGTCACGTTTGTCGACAAGCCCGATCTTCAATCCGGAACGGGCTCCATGGATGCGGATGCCGCGACGGATTTTTCGGCGACCGATTCGGGACTGAAGTACCGGATTTTGCGAAATTCCGACGGCAAGAAACCGACGGCCGCTGACACGGTGACCGTCAACTATCGCGGCTGGCTGGGCACTGGAAAAGTGTTCGATAGCTCGTATGAACGGGGCGAACCAACAACCTTTCCCTTAAGAGATGTTGTCGCTGGTTGGACGGAAGGAATGCAACTCGTTGGTGAAGGCGGAATGATCGAACTGTGGGTGCCATCGAAGCTCGGCTACGGCGAACGCGGTTCCCCAGGCTCCATTCCTGCTCACTCAGACATTCACTTCATCGTCGAACTCGTCAACATTGACTAGGCCTGTTCGAATCACGAACCTCTCGTCGATACGTGCCCGTCCAGTTGTTGCTTGCCGGGTCAACATTCGCTCCGACTGAATCACCATCGAGCGAGACGACTTACGACTTTCTCATCGTCGGAACGTCGCTTGTTCGATCTTCTTGCCCCTTTGCAAGTCGGGGCCTTGCGACGTCATTCGCCAGCCTCAACGTGATCCCGCGAGCGCCGCTGCGATTGGCAACTTCGTACTGCGTTTGATTGCGGAGCATTTGCGAACATCCGGCTGTTGACCGCCGCCGAGAACCGATCGGCAGGTGAGATGAATACATGTACCCAACTCACCAGGCATCTAGGGTAAGCCGGGCAAGAGTCGTGCCAGGTGCTAAATCGCCTGAGTGAGGGACGAGCATCTCGGCTGCGAAAGGAGATCAAGGAGGCTTCATGCTCTCCGAAGCCCTGTCATGCTGGAGTGAACCAGACTCGAGTCACTCCAATGCCCAAGTAACGCAGTTTCTCGAGTAACGGCTCGCAGCGAGCGCAGCTGCAGAATCGAGACCAGTAACGCCCACTTGTCGTCACATCGACAGATGCTTCACGGATGGCTCTGGCTCGGACATGGTGGCAATCGAGTAACTTAGCCCGGCGTTTTTGAAGAAGTTTGGCGAATTCCTGTCAGGATTGAATTTGACCGGTGGTTCCCCGGTGGAGAGAGAAAATGGATTCGAAAAATGACAGCGCCGATCACCTAGACCGCGAGCAGTTCGTAAGGCTGCTGACGCGGCATGATCGTGTGATTCGAGCGTTTCTGCGTTCTTTGCTGCCGACGTTTGGCGACGTGGATGAAGTAATGCAGGAAGTCAGTGTCGCGGCATGGAATAAGTTTTCTTCGCTTGATGATCCAGAGAACTTCTGTAGATGGGCGTGCGGAAGCGCGCGGATTCAAGTCTTGCGGTACCGTCGAGCCAAAGCACGCGATCGGATTGTGCTGGGCGAAGAGGTGGAGCGACTGATTGCAGATGAAGGCGTCGACGAACTCGTCGAGCGACAAGAACAGTTGACGGCGCTGGAAG
>JBPCVD010000452.1:0-3103 GCA_051010815.1 Rubripirellula sp. | reverse complement strand
CGGTACTCGGTTCGTGATTTGCTCGATCAAGTCATCAACCCCAGCAAAGTGATCAACGATCAGTTCTCTTCCGTGAAGGTGCTTACCGATGACGGGCGCGTTCATGCCGGCGTGATTGTCAATCTTGGTGTCCGCAGAGATGGCGATGCCATTGTGCTGAACACGGACCTGACGGATCCGAATCAAAGAGTGACCATCGATCGCAATACAATTGAGCAGCTGGTTGTTTCCAAGACATCACCGATGCCTGTGGGTCTCATTAATCGAATGACGAAGGACGAAGTCCTCGACTTGACCGCTTACCTGATTAGCGGTGGCGATTCCGGGCACGAATTGTTTGACAAGGAATAGCGAAAGCCAATTCCGGTCCATTCGCCGAGAGGTACGCGTGCTTCCGCTCCGTTTTAAACAGAGGTTGCCTTTCATTAGCAGCCCAGTCACGAAATCCATGCGACGAGCCACATGAAAATTACATTTCGACTGATCCCGCTTCTGTTGATGGCTGCCACGGCGACCGCGGCAGACACCAAACCGCCAAACATCGTTTTACTTCTCTCCGATGACCAAGGTTATACCGACTACGGTTTCATGGGGCATGATGAAATCGAAACGCCAAACCTCGACAAACTCGCGAGGGAAAGCGCGTTGTTTCGCCGCGGATACGTTCCAACCGCGTTGTGTCGTCCCGCTTTAATGACGCTGATCACGGGGCTCTATTCGCATCAGAACTTGACGACCGGCAACGATCCGGCCGGAACCATAACGAATAAGGATTATGCAGAACGAGCTGGCGAAGACGCCCGTGAACTGCTGATCTCGCACATCGACCGGACGGGAGCTCTGCCTCAGTGGCTCGCCACGAAGGGATACGTCAGTCACCAAAGTGGGAAATGGTGGGAAGGCTCTTTTCAACGCGGGGGCTTTACCGAGGGCATGACCAAGGGGTTTCCGAATAGGGGCGGGCGCCATGGTGATGCGGGGCTGAAAATTGGGCGAGAGGGTCTCGAGCCCGTGACTGAATTTATCGATCGCAGCGTGGCAGCGGAAAAGCCATTCTTCGTTTGGTACGCGCCGTTCATGCCGCATACACCCCATACCCCGCCAGATCGACTTTTTAAAAAGTATGTCGAGAAGGGAGTTCAGGAACGAATCGCAAAATACTATGCCATGTGCGAATGGTTCGATGAAACCTGCGGTGCGTTGTTGGACCACATCGATAACTCGGGAATCGCCGACAACACGCTCGTCGTTTACGTCACCGACAACGGTTGGATTCAGACTGAGGCTGGCAGCTATGCACCACGTTCCAAACGAAGCCCAAACGAATTCGGGACCCGGACGCCGATCATGTTCCGCTGGCCGGGGAAAATTCGTCCCGCGGATCGTCCCGAACTTTGTTCGTCAATTGACTTCGTTCCGACCGTTATGGCAGCCGCCGGCGCAGCAGGTCCACACGAGTTTCCGGGGCTCAATCTTTTGCCCGAATTAAAGTCGGGTGAAGCCATCGAACGCGATACGTTGTTTGGCGAAACGTTTGCGCATGACATTGCCGACATCGAGAACCCCCAGGCGTCACTCCTCTATCGATGGGTGATTCGTGCCAACGACAAGCTGCTGATAACCTACGATGGTGCGGCTGGCAAAATGAAGTATCCGCCGAAGAGTGGTGCATCACAGCTTTTTGATCTCCTGGACGATCCCGACGAAAATCGGAATCTCGCGGAAGAGAATCCGGAACTGGTCAAGCAGCTGAGTAACCTTCTTGATGATTGGTACGTCGCCGACCAGCGGCAAGCTGGCAGGGTTGCTCCTGCTGCTTCAGAGTCTGATCGAAAACCCAAGAGACACCGTGTCTCATCGAGCACTCCCTAGCCAAGGCAATTCCAAATGAACGCGTTCCGATGCCTGCTAACAGGTTTGATTGCGTTGACCGCGTGTTTCAGTTGTGCTCGGGCGGATGTGAGTCGTCCCGACATCGTGTTCATCATCGTGGATGACCTGAATGACTGGGTGGGTTGTCTCGGCGGCCATCCGGACGCAAAGTCACCGAACATCGATGCGCTGGCGGCCAGCGGTATGCTCTTCTCTCAGGCTTACTGCAACTCACCGCAGTGCCGCCCATCGCGGACGAGTCTGAACCATGGCGTGTATCCCTTCAAAACGGGCACCTACTTCAACGCCAAGTTTCGTGATGAATCGAAAATCGAGACGCCGACCATGCAGCAGTTCTTCATGGATCGTGGCTATCGCGTCGCCAGCGGTGGCAAGGTCTTTCACGGAACTCCAGGCAAGTTCGGTGACTCACTTTTCAATCGACCGCGCGACCCCAGGCCTCCGAAAGGGAAAGACAACTTCAATGCCATGCGTGCGCCCAACGACGGCTACGCCCTCGAGGTTGCCGACCTAGAGATGGGAGACTACAAGGTTGCCCAATGGGCGACCGAGCAGTGGATGGAAGTCACCGACAAACCGCTTTTCATGTCCGTCGGGTTCTTTCGGCCCCATCGCCCGCTGCAGGTACCGAAGCCCTGGTTTGAGAAATTCCCCATCGATTCAATCCACCGCCCAGCCGAACCAGAGGGCGTCGATGACTGGGATGACATGCCGGATTTTGCTCGTCGCTTGGCCCGCACACACGCACACAAACCGCTACACAAGTCGCCACACAAGAGCTCCAGCCCGCAAACCAAGAACCAGCTCAACGAGCCAATGAGCGATCACGAGTACATCGTGGCCAATGATGAATGGGATGCCACGATCCGCGCCTATCAAGCTTCGATTGCGTTCGTTGATCAGCAGATCGGTCGGTTTATCGATAGCCTGAAGCAGAACCCCCGCGGGCGCGAAACTTATGTGATGCTCGTCAGCGATCACGGCTGGCATCTGGGCGAAAAGAAGCACTGGTGCAAGGGAGCGATCTGGGAACAGACCACCCACATCCCCTTCATTGTTCGCGGCCCACGGGTCGAGGCTGGATCCACTTGCAGGCAGCCTGTCAGCCTGATCGATGTTTACCCATCGCTGGTCGACTTCGCGGGATTCGACAGACCTGCCTGGCTCGATGGGACGTCCGTGAAGCCGCAGCTCGCCGACTCCTCCTCCC
>JBPCVD010000451.1:0-4331 GCA_051010815.1 Rubripirellula sp. | reverse complement strand
GTGCCGAATTTCGACGCGTCGACGTGCCTGAGGCGTTGCGATGTGTCCAAGTGGCTCTCGACCGTGGCATGAACTACATCGACACGGCTGCTTACTACGGCCGCGGTATGAGCGAAGTGATGCTGGGACAGGTATTGCCCGACATCCCTCGTGACTCGTACACGCTTAGCACAAAGCTAGGACGTTACTCGCCCCAACACTTCGACTTTAGCGCACGTCGAGTTGCGGAGAGCATCGATATCTCGCTCGAGCGAATGCGACTCGATCACCTTGATATCGTCTTTTGCCACGACATCGAGTTCGTCGACTTGGATCAGATCGTGGACGAGACGCTGCCCGCACTCCGCAAAGAAGTCGAGAAGGGAAAGGTGCGGTTCATTGGTGTCAGCGGCTACCCCATGAAGATGTTCACGGAGATGATTCGACGAACGGATCTCGATGCGATCCTGACATACAACCACTACACCCTTCAAAACGACATGGCGTTGTCGTTAGTCGAACCCTGTCGTGAGAAAGGCGTTGGGCTGATCAATGCGGCTCCGTTTTCTGCGCGTTTGCTGACTTGCGCAGCGTTGCCGGAATGGCACCGGGCGACGCCTCAGGTTCGCGAGGTCGCGGCCAAGGCGGCTGCTCATTGTTCCGAGCGTGGTACTGACATCGCGAAACTTGCGCTCCAGTATTCAGTGGCCAATAAGGAATTTGCAAGTTGCGTGACTGGTTCGGCAAACCCCGAGCGGGTTTCGCAGTGGTGTGACTGGTTGGAAGAGCCCATGGATGAGCAGCTGGTCGTGGAGGTCAAGGAGATCCTGAAACCGATTCACAACTGGGTGTACGCCGAGGGTCGGCCTGAGAACGGCGACGTCTGATAATTGAAGTCTTCTTGCTGAGGCGAGGAGACACGGGTCGTTGGGGCAGGTTGATCGAGCTTACCGAAGCTGAACGTCTTCCGTCATTCATTACGCCCTGCACCATCTGTGCGGTGGCAAGGCATCCGAGAATACGAGAGAAACTATGAAATCATGCATTACCATCAGCCTTGTGGAAGAGGCCCGTGGCGGACCGTTCGTCCTTTGGGATGGCCTGGAGAAATCGATCCAGTTCGCGGGTGAACTTGGATACGACGCAGTCGAAATTTTCGCGCCCGGTACCGAAGTGATCGATGCCGACGCACTAGGGAAAATGCTTGATGCGGCGAATCTGAAATTGGCGGCGCTTGGAACCGGGGCCGGTTGGGTCAAGCATCGCCTTCAACTGGCTGATCCAGACGCGGGAAAACGTGAAGAAGCTCGTGCCTTTGTCCGTGGCATCATTGATTGTGCCGGCCAGTTCGGCGCGGCCGCGATCATCGGCTCGATGCAAGGTCCAAGTGGTCAGACGGGCGATGCTGACACCGCGCGAGGTTACCTGTGTGAGGCCCTGGAAGATGGTGGTGCGCACGCGGCGAAGTACAACGTTCCGTTGATCTACGAACCACTCAATCGCTACGAAACGCGTCAATGTTGCACAGTTGAAGACGGTGTTGCATTGCTGGAATCATTGTCGACCGACAATGTTCGATTGCTATGCGATCTGTTTCACATGAACATCGAAGAATCCGACATTGCTCAGGCCCTGTTGCAGGGCGGGAAGTGGGTTGGCCACATTCACTTTGTCGACAGCAATCGGCGGCCCGTTGGGCTCGGGCACATGCAATATGGTCCGATCATTGATGCGCTTCGCGAGATCGACTATCAGGGTTACCTGTGCGCAGAAGCGTTTCCCTATCCCGATCCACATGAGGCCGCGCGTCAGACGATGCGAGCCTACAAGTACTGGACCGGCAGCTAAGCCATCTGGCCGATCTGCAAAACTCGGTATGGTCAGTGGCATCGTTGGTACCGGAACGTCTACGGTCCTTCGCTGTCGTCCTTCGTGTCGGACTCTTCGAGCGGTTTGACTTCGGCAATGACTTGCTTGGCGCGTTCAGCATCAAATTCCAAGGTGCGCACGCGGACCAGGCCAGGCGCCTCGGCGCGAAATCCGGCCGTGAAGCCTCCGGTTGCGACAGCTCGAATGCCGGCGTCTTGAAGGACGGACACCAAGATTGTGGCGGAACTCTCCGAGTAGCATTCGGCAACCGTCACCAGTTTGGTGTCATCCAGATTGTGTTTCTCGTCCGTCACGGTGGTGACCTTCTTGAGTAGTGTTCGTCTCGCTGTCCAAGGATGTTTCCCCTGAAGCGAAATCTCAGGTGGGAACTTGCGGTAGCGGTGTTGAGGGTACGGGATCGGGGAGCCAAAGGTCTTCGACTTCTTGACCCCCAGCGTCGTATCTTAGCAATAAATAGATACCGCCAATCAGGCTCCACAGCGAGGTGAGCAAGGCGACGGCGGGAAGATGCGCCAGCATGACGGAGACCATTTCGACCACCGGCATGGGCGAGTTGCAGAACATTAACGTGTTGGTGGCCACGGCGATGGCGGCGATGGCGACACCAGATGCGAGCAACCTTACCACCCACAAGATGAACAAGGCGACCACCACGTACCCCACAAGCTGAAGCGGACGTCGAAAGAGATATTCGTAGCCGCGACTGAGAGAGTCGAGCGTGTCTGGCTGTTCCTCGTTCGCGATTGCGGACCAACTGAGCGGGACTGCGACGTTTGCGCCGAAGGCCAAGATGCCACATGGAATCGCGATCAGTGCCGACAGAAGAGCGAAAACGGCCTCGATTGCGCGCACGTCCGGCAACCATCGCGACATCCATCCGAACGCCGCAATCAGCAACGTCATGGCGAAGACACAAGCCAGTGGAACGAACGAAGACAGCCACGCGGCGGGGCTTCTCCGAACGGCCAGCGCGAGCCCCGTTTGAAACGACATCATTGGGCGTCCGGCGGTCAAGCATCCGCCCTGTCGCGTCAGCAAGATTCCGGCCGGCGCCCAAACCACGACTGTCCAACTCAGTCCGAGAATGACTTGCCACCACGAAACGCCGACGCCGAGATCGTAGACGGACGTTGCATTGGTTTGATGAATGAATCGAGCCAACCTGGCCGAATCATTTCGAAGAGAAAGCATGTCGTCGGTCAAGAACGATTCGATCGGGCCAATGCCGAGAATCTGTGATTCGCCCACCCGCCAGACAAAAAAAGTCGCGGCCACCATTAGAAGAAGAGGGGGAGATGCGACCGCTCGCATCGTGCGACCGAGGCGAATCCAGGGGAGCACATCCACCCACTCGCGGAACCGCGACAAGAGACCCGATTCCAGGTCGTGTCCGCGGTGCGGTTTTTTATTCTTTGCTTGGTCGTCGTCAATATTCATAGAACGAGTTTCCTCCATTGAAAGTCGTTGAAGGCTACTGGCCATTCGACGCCGCGAGATTGTATCAGGAAGCCACCCGGTTCCATCACATCCCAAATCTGTTTTAGAAGAGCGTGTAGATAAAGGGTGCGACCGGCGAGGGCGATAGGATTGCAGCGGCCGCCAGCAGCAGCACGACGATCACGATGGGTGCCAGCCACCATTTCTTGTTGAAGCGGAGGAAATCGAAAAACTCTTGGATCACACTTCCGTCCGAATCAGCTGCTGGCTGATTTTCATGGCTCCCTCGATTCGGATGCCGGCGGTTGGTCATGTGGCTCAAGTTTGAGGTCAGGCGAAGGGGGAGACTCAAGGCGGGTGATCGGCCGGATCGCGCTGGCCTGGAAAGTCGAAAACCGGCCGGAAGCCGCGGATCGGGCACTCACGGAGTCGACTCGCAGCCCGAAATGTCGGCCTGGACTTCGATGGGAATTCCAAGGTTTATGGTAGGGCAGCCACACTCGAATTGTCAGCCCGAGGTAGCGTCGATCAAGGGAGATCTGCGATGTGAGTGGTCCGCATGCCTCGAAATGTCGTCTGTATCGGGGTCTGGTCGGCAACGCAACATTGGGTAGTCGAAGATCGATCGGGTGGGCGATGAGGACATTTTTCCGGTCGGCGCGCCCCCGTGGTGCTGTGATGCCGCCTAGATCAGACAATTCCGCCGTCACCGTAGGAATCCGAGTCGATTTCGTCGGCATTGGACTGGGAAGGGTACGCCTAGCGAGTTAGCTTGAAGATATGTCTGACACGAAACAATCTGGTAACCAAGAAGCTGACGCGTATCTTGTCCAAAGGATTCGCGACGGCGATCCCGATGCATGGCAAACGTTGATCGACCGCTACGAAGGTCGACTCATGGCCTATACCGACAGCCGCATTCGGAATCGTGCGACGAGCGAGGACATCGTTCAAGAAGCTTTCGTAGGATTTCTGATCAGCTTGCCGAACTACGATGAGAAGACCGCGGTGGAAACGTGGCTGTT
>JBPCVD010000450.1:0-5120 GCA_051010815.1 Rubripirellula sp. | reverse complement strand
GTCAAACTTTGCGGTGATCGCGCAGCATTGTCGCTCGTCCACGATTGCTCGCAGCTACGCACGATCGATGAACTCAGCTTGAGTTCGATGCGACTCGGTTCCAGCTATGGTTTGCCTCTGTTCTCTGGTCCTGCCCTGCGGAACGTTCGTTCGCTCAATTTGGGACACAACGCGATGGGTGTCTTGGGAATCACGCCATTACTGGAATGCCCTCACCTCGACGTGCTCGAATCACTGAATCTGGACGACAATCGTTTGGGGACTCCCGGGTTGGCGGCGCTCGCCGAATCCGATTTGCTTCGTCAATTGCGATCGCTCTCCCTCGATTCATCGCGTGTCACCGCTGACGGGATGGTTGCGGTGGGGAACGGCAACCGTCTTCAGAAGCTGATGTCGCTGCGTGCAGAGCGGAGTGGTTTGAGCGATACGGGAGTTCGCGCCTTAGCGCGTTCCGATGGGTTTCGGCCCAAATTGCTCGATTTGATGCTGGCCGGGATTGGCGAACAGGGTGTGATCGATGCTGCGGCCAGCGATCTGTTCTCCCGCGTTGAATACCTGAACCTGGATTGGAATCAACGCATCGGCGACCGAGGAGTTGCCGCGTTGGCGAAGTCAGTCATGCCACGTCTACGCGTGCTGAACCTTTCGCGGACACGCTTGTCGGATCAGGGCGGCACCGCACTGCTCGCTTCGAACAGTCTCGCCGGAGTCCAGGAATTGTTGTTGCGAAGCAATCAGCTTGGACGCCGATTCATGCAAGCGTTGGCAGAAAGCGATTGCTTGGCCCACCTCGTCTCGTTGGATATCGCGGCGAACGAGATCGACGACGCGGGAATCAAGCTGTTGGAACAGACGAAAGTGATATCCTCACTTCGCAGGTTGCGTTGTGATCGTAACCCGATCAGCGAAGCAGCGGTTCGGCGACTCAAAGACTCGGGTAACTTTCCGAGTCTACAGCTGCCGTAAAGCTTTACTCATCGGCGACGTTCACAAACACTTTCAACGCACTCTTGTCTTCGACAAGCAGACGCATCATCTCGGCATAGTTGTCGAGACCGTCGACCGAATGCGTAAGGATTCGCTCCAGAACGTCGGGATACATCATTTCGCCCAGAGCGAGATCTTTGATGCCCATCTCGAAGTGGTGACGGTTTGCGTTCACGCTTCCCAGCAACAATTTGTTTCCTAGCACCCACTGCAGGTTGATCTTGTCGGTGGGCACGACCGCTGTGTTGTCACCGCCCGTGATTCCCGTCCATACCAACACGCCGTTGAGTCCGAGATGCTCCATCGCCTCAAAGGCCAGTTTGCTGCTTCCGGTCGCGTCGACGATCAATTCCGGCTTGCCCGTTCGCTCGACCAGTTCGCCCATCGACGTTTCTTGTGTGCTGACGTACGTCGCTTCCAGGCCACTGACAATTCCACTCTTCAAGTTGGGAGCTTTGCCACGAGCGAGCGTGAAGACTTCCAAGCCACGCAACTTCAGCACCAACGTCGTCAATAGTCCGATTTGACCCGCGCCCAATACATATGCAACCTTGGGACGCCAAACCTTCATCCGCTGTTGAGCTTCGTAGGCCTGGTGCACTGCTTTCGCGGCGCAGCTCATCGGCTCCATCAACACGTGCAGATGCTTGAGGCCCTGGGGGACGCGGACGATGTATTCTTCTTCATCCACGAAGTACTCGGTCAAGTATCCGTGACGCAGGTTGATCCCGCGCTCGTAATACTCTTCCTCGCTCGTCATGTCATTGGTGCCGATCAGGTCATAGATCGAACCGCCAGGCCGGCGAACCGTAGCGGTCACATAGTCGCCTGGTTTGACACGTTTGACGTTCTCACCAACCGCTTCGACCACGCCAAATGACTCGTGCCCAATGACCAGGTGGTCGTCACCCTCCGGGGCATTACCGTAGAGCGCGTCGTTGATCTCTCGGTCGGTCGCATCCACGCCAACTTTCAAGACGCGAACCAGCACACCAAGGCCGTCGTCGATCTGATCCAGAGAGGGCTTCCGGATGTCTTCCAGGTGGACACTATTCGGAGTGCCAGGGGTAACCGCAACTGCTTTCATCGGGGACTCGAGCGAGCTCTCAATCGGAGGAATCGGGGGGAGGTGGCCGGGGACGCATATGGCACCCCTGCGAGGGTTCGTATCTGAAGGGATGGTATCAGGCCGAAACCAGATGTAGCAGTAGGGTTAAGGCTGGTTTTTTCGAGGCAAATCGAGGTTTATCGACGCGATTTCACTGCCTCGGGCGGATTGTGGGGACTCTGCGTCATTATTTTTCACATCGGTAGTTGTCAAAAATGGCTGCTTCCGTAACAGTAGAGGTAGAAAGACTTTCCAATTCCCAGGCGAACGCTCAAACAGCCGCTGATGACCTTCACGTCAATTCCTCACGAACTCCGCACCGTCGATCGCGAATTGTTGATAGCAATGCGTAGCGGCGAGGCGATGGGTGTAGGCGAACTGACGGAAAAATTGGGGGTCACAGCGACAGCGGTACGGCAGCGTATCGAGCGGCTGTTGGAGCTCGGTCTGATCGATCGCGAGAAGATTGTCGCCGGCCGCGGGCGGCCGACCTACCGATACCGCTTGACGGTGGTGGGGCATCGCAGGGCTGGCGCGAATCCGTCGGATCTTGCCGACGCCTTGTGGCGAGAGATTTTGACGATCGAGGACGAAGCACTCCGCGATCGTCTGCTGACTTCGGTCGCAGGGAGATTGGGGCGACAATTCGCCTCGCAAGTGTCCGCCGAAGAGGACTCAGGGTCCTTCGAATCGCGAATGCAGAAACTCTCAGAGATGATGGCGGCTCGCCATATTGTGGCTGAGGTGTCACATTCGGGAGAGTTGCCAGTGCTTGATATTGGAGCATGCCCGTTCCCGTCGCTCACAGATGTTTCGGAAGACCGGACCATGTGTCGATTGGAAGAGCAGATGATTTCCGAGGCGCTCGGCCAACCGGTGCACCTCAGTAGCTGTCGTTTGGATGGCGATGCCTGTTGTCAGTTTTCGGCCGTGCAAGTCGCGGGGGATTCATCCTCCGCACCGGGACCGAGCACGCCATCTGAGAATTGATGACGGTTTAACGAGTCGACCACCCATCGAATACATCGTTCGACATTACCCATTTCCGCTTTGAACTTTTAAGATGACACACGTTCTGAAAATCGAAGACCTGCACGTGAATGTTGGCGACAAGCCAATCCTGCGTGGGGTCAATTTGACGATCAATCACGGCGAAACCCACGCGTTGATGGGACCCAACGGTAGCGGGAAAAGCACGCTTGGGTTGGCGATCATGGGGCACCCCGGTTACGAGGTGGCTCAGGGCAGCATCACGCTGGACGGAAAAGACGTTTTGGCGATGGAGCCAGACGAGCGGGCTCGTGAAGGCATCTTCATGGCCTTCCAACGTCCAATGGCGATTCCAGGCGTGAAGATGGCTGACTTCTTGCGTCATGCCACGACCAATGTGCGTCGGCCCGATCGCAAAGAGGGTGAAGAGCTGATCCCGATGCGAGAGTTTCGCAAAGAACTAAAGGACAAAATGGCTCATCTGCGCATGGATGTCGAGTTCGCTCGACGTTATGTCAACGACGGGTTTTCTGGCGGCGAGATGAAGCGAGCCGAGATTCTGCAGCTTGCGATGCTTCAGCCAAAGTTTGCAGTGCTCGATGAGACTGACAGTGGTTTGGATGCCGATGCCGTTCGTCTTGCCAGCGAGTCGATCGCCGACATCGGTCAGGGCAAGATGGGACTGCTGATCATCACGCACCACGACAAACTGTTGGAACACAATCCACCTGAGTTTACCCACGTGATGTTGGGTGGACGTTTGGTCGAGACCGGCGGTCGGGAGTTGGCCGAAGAGCTCCATCAACATGGTTACGACAGGATTCGCAAGGCATATCCCGATGCCGAGGCGGCCAATCAAGAAATGCTTGCCGAAGAAGCAGCTGTATAAACGAACTGACGAAGCAACAGACAGGAAATACTGATGGCAACCGACGTCACCGAATCCGACGAAATTGGCGAAATCAACAAGTACAACTTCCGCACGGAGACCAAGGGTGTCTTCAAGGCCAAGAAGGGCCTGAGTGCGGACATTGTGAACCAGATTGCTGACATCAAGGATGAGCCCGACTGGATGCGGGAATTCCGCCTGAAGTCGCTTGAAATCTTCGAGTCACGCCCCATGCCGAAATGGGGCGGCGACATCGATATCGATTTCCAGGACATCTACTACTACCTCAAGCCAACCACTGGCCAGGGAAAGACTTGGGATGATGTTCCACAGGAGATCAAAGATACCTTCGACAAGCTGGGGATTCCTGAAGCGGAAAAGAAATTCCTGTCCGGGGTGAAGGCGCAATTCGAGAGTGAGGTCGTTTACGGCTCGCTCGAGGAAGACCTTGCCAAGCAGGGTGTAATCTTCACCGACACGGATACGGCGGTGCGAGAGCATCCAGAATTGCTACGTGAGTACTTTGGAACGATCATCCCGCCAAGCGATAACAAGTTCGCTGCTCTGAACAGCGCCGTGTGGTCGGGTGGGTCGTTCATCTATGTGCCCAAGGGCGTGCACGTCGATTTCCCATTGCAGGCGTATTTTCGAATCAATGCGGAAAGCATGGGGCAGTTCGAACGAACGCTGATCATCGTGGATGAAGGGGCGAGCATTCACTACGTCGAGGGTTGCACAGCCCCGATGTATTCGACTGAAAGCCTCCACAGTGCTGTCGTTGAGGTCGTGGTCAAGCGGAATGCTCGATGCCGTTACACCACGATTCAAAACTGGGCCAACAACATTTACAACCTCGTCACCAAACGCGCCTACGCTTATGGGGACGCCACGATGGAATGGGTTGATGGGAACCTTGGCAGCAAGCTGACCATGAAGTACCCCGCCGTCCATATGATGGAGCCGGGTGCTCGAGGTGAGATCCTGTCGATTGCGTTCTCCAGTGCGGGCCAACATCAGGACGCCGGCGCCAAGTTGGTGCACGCTGCACCGAACACGACCGGCCAGATCATCAGCAAGAGTATCAGCAAGAACGGTGGTCGCAGTAGCTATCGCGGGCTCGTTCGGGTTGAGCCAGGTGCTCACAAC